>DAAL01000068.1 GCA_001701065.1 Bacteroidales bacterium GP4 | reverse complement strand
CCAGTGAGGGAAGATGTGAAGGACGGGCTCATCTGTCCACCATGATTTCAGATAGAAAGCCTCATCCTTTGGGAATCCGCAGTAGTCAAGTATTCCGAATTCGGAGCCGGTGGCAGGGTACTCCAGCGGATTAGGTTCGCCACGGTAGTCAAATCCTGTCCAGTAGAACAATCCGGCAAGCCAAGGGCGCTCATCGTAGAACTTCCATCCGCGCTCTATGCAATTGTACATGCTGTCAGCACCGGTTTTGGAACGGTTCAGCGAAGCCATTCTGCCGTTGGCGCGGTCATCGTAGTACACTCCGCGCGTTCCGCATCCTGTGGTTTCCTCCGAGCCTAAAGCCATGCGCTGCGGATAGTTCTTACGGTGTTCATCCACCGGATTCTGCAAAATGTAGTTATAACCGGCAACGTCAGCGGGCACAAGCACAGTGGGTCCGCTGCTTGAAGCAAAGCACATAAGGCGTGTGGGGTCATAACGGTGGCAGTACTCACGCATGGATTCCGAAATGCGCTCGCCGTATTCGCTCCATTCGATTCCCCACTCTTCGTTGCCCACGCTCCACAATATCACCGAAGGATGGTTTCGGTCACGTTCTATCATCCTACGGAGCAATCGGGTGTGCTCGTCATTGATGCCCGAAAGGCGGTTTTCCTCCAGCACAAGTATTCCCAGGGAGTCACAGGCATCGAGCATGGCGGGAGTCATGGGGTTATGGCTCGAACGATAAGCGTTGACACCGTATTTTTTCAATTCTTTGAGTCGGTAAGCCTGAAGTGCGTCGGGAATAGCCGCGCCCACTCCGGCATGGTCCTGATGCATGTTCACACCCTTCAGCTTCACATGCTTTCCGTTGAGCAGAAACCCCTTGTCGGCATCGAAACGCACGTCACGTATTCCCGTGGTGGTTTTGTAAGTGTCAACGATTTTTCCGTCACGGACAATATCGGTCACCACGGTATAAAGTTGAGGATTGTCGATGTCCCACAGCTGAGGATTACCCAGATTGATTGTAGTTACTGACTTACGGGAGTCCTTGGCAAGCAGTTTTTGCTCGACAGCCTCGTCGGTTCCCACAACTTTTCCATCGGGTGAAATTATCTTATGTTCTATCTTATAGTCGGCAGGAGCTACACCTTTATTATTAACGGTAGTCTCTATAGTCACCTCGGCGTTATCATACGGTTCAGCCAAAGAGGCGTGAACAAACGTGCCGAAAGGAGCCACATGCACAGCATCGGTCTTGTCAAGCCACACATGGCGGTAAATGCCCGCGCCTTCGTAGAACCAACCCTCTTCAAGAGTAGCGTCAGCCCTCACCGTCACAAGATTTTCTCCTCCGTAATTCAGATATTCCGAAATGTCGTACACCTGAGTGGCATAACCGCTCGGCTCCTCTCCGAGGTAGAAACCGTTGACCCACACCTTAGCGTCGCGGAATATTCCGTCAAACTGCAGTGAAATGTGCTTTCCTTTGTCATCCTCAGGAATAAAAAATGTCTTACGGTACCATCCCACGCTTGTTTCGGGATATTTGTACCCCACTGTCTTATAGCCGTGGCTATGGCTTGCCTCACGGGCAAAAGGAAGCTGCACTACCCAGTCATGGGGCAATTCCACTTCTTTCCATTCCACACACCACTTCTCGGGTTTGAATTTGGGCGAATAAGGACCCTCGTTGTGGATTGAGTTGGCTTTAGTGAGATAATTGAAGTATTCCGTTCCGCATCCGAAGTCCTTGGCGGGATCCGAAGCATTGCCGAAAGCAAAACTCCAATTGTTGTCAAACAAATCCCTTTCCCGTGACTTGGAAGTCAAAGTTCCGGCAAGTAAAAATGCAGTAATAACCGGTATTAATAATCGTTTCATGTTGGTTAAGATGGGGGTTAAAAATTTATTTTGAACAAATATAGCTATAATCATTTGAAATTTCATCCACCTATAACAAATAAGCATGTATTTCAATACATATGTACCCCATTTTAATTAACTTTGTGAAATAAACCCCATAATTACGATGAAAAGATTCACCACAGCCGCTGTTACTGCCATAAAAAGAAAATCCCGCGCCGCCGATAAACAGTGACGCAGGACCAACGTTATTAACCAATAATTTTATCTTAGAAACTGTACCATCACGATTACTTTGTCTGAATCACAGGCAACATCAGCCCATCAGCATCGTAGCGCAATGTATCGACACACACCGAACGGCGACCGATGGCACCCTTGTGTCCGTCAATCTCAAGCACGGCGTTGTGGTAGAACAAGTACCATGCGCCGTTGAACTCGATGATTCCCGGATGTATTGTGAAACTGTTCTCTGCGCTGCCGGTCAACTCACCGCGGGGAGTCCACGGACCAGCCATGGACGGAGCAGTGGCGTAGGCAATCGTCTCACCGCCCTTTCCGAATGAGGCATAAGTGAGATAATAGAGGTCGCCCTCCTTGTGCAGCCAAGGACCTTCCACATACCGTGGAACCTCAAGCACCTGTATTTCACCGTCAAGCTCTATCATGTTAGGTTTAAGCTTGGCAAGGAAACAAGTTCCGTTGCCCCAGCAGAGCCATGCATCATCACCGTCGATAAGCACAGTGGGGTCGATGTCGTTCCACCAGCCACGCTTGCCGTTGTCAGTCATGTCGTCGCTCACCAGCGGCTTTCCTATCGCATCCACAAAGGGACCGGTGGGGCTGTCGCTAACTGCGACACCTATGGCTTTACCCACATAAGGCTCACCGCCCTGCACAGTGGTGTAATAATAGAACTTACCGTTCTTTTCCACTACCTGAGAAGCCCAAGCCTCGCCCACAGCCCATTTAAAGTCAGTGGGTTTAAGCACTGAACCGTGGTCAGTCCAGGTCTTCATGTCGGGAGTGGAATAACAAAGCCATTCGGTGATGTTAAATTCCTTGCCGCCTGAAGCTGAATCCTGTCCTTCGTAGAACTCGTCATGCCCCACATAGAGATACAATCGTCCGTCATGCACCATAGGAGCAGGGTCAGCGGTAAACTTATCCCTTACAATGGGATTGCCTGCGAATTCAAATGTAGGCAAAGAGTCAGTTTCCTCCACTGTAGCGGTGCTTTTGCCGTTACCGCCGCATGCGCTCAGCAACAACAGTCCGCCGAATACGAAAATGATATTCTTTTTCATGACTTCTTCTATGCTTTGGGTTCTATTACTCTATAATTTCCGCTCAAGTGCATAAACGCGAACAGGCGCAGCAATCCGTCATAATAAGCGTCGAAATATCCGTCGTCGTAAGGTTCATGCTTCGCATTCCACAGTCTTTCCACAAATTCACGGCTCTTCATGTCGCTGCAAGTGAGCGAAACGGCAGCCGATGTTGCTACAAGACCGAGAGAATGACGTAACTTGCGATACCCTCCGGCACCAAGTATATGCTCTACTTGGCTTCCGTCAACATTGAACTGATCCACGAAGTCGTCGATGCCCTGTGAATAAAGGAAACCTTGTATGCGGTTACCGTACTCACGCTGCCAGTCCTTATCAGCGCATGACCATGAATAGTCAAGGGCTATGTTCATGGGCACTCGCCATGAGTCGAAGCGGAAAGCGTCACCCACTATGCCGCGGCTTCCGAGCAAAGAACCGTCATAGTTGCTGTAGTCGGGGTTAAGCCCGGTTTCGGGATGGATGCAAGCGTGAAGATACTCGCGGCTGAGCTGTGCGCACCTGTTCCAGTAGTCGCTGCGTCCGTCGTTAAGATAACGCGCCCACACCTCATAGAAAGCGGGAAGATGATAGGACGGGTCAGTGTACCGTCCGCCCCAGTTGTCAGGAGTGAAGGTTATCAGATTGTGCTGCACGTTAATCAGCGGAGCCGAGTGGGTTTTGCCCACCTTGAGCATCGAAGAATCGATTATGCGCTGCGCTTCGGCAAGATAATTTATTCCGGTGTCGTTGCCCCAGCGGTTGGAAGCGAAAATAAGTGATGTCACATAGTACAATTCGCCGTCGGAAGCCGGACCTTCGGAGTTACGGGTTCCGTCAGTGCGGCAGCTCCAGGCAAAATAGCCTTCGCGCTCGCCGTCCTGGTGCTGCATGTACTTCTTGCTCCACCGCCAGATGCGGTCAAAAACATCCTTTTTGTCAAGCTGCACGGCAATCATCATTCCGTAGGACATTCCTTCAGTGCGCACATCATTATTTTTAATGTCGCTTATGTACCCAAGGCTGTCGCCCACTTCAAAATAGATTTTGTTAGAGCCGTGAAACAATGAATCGTATATAGCTTGCAGTTTTCCGTTTATCTCAGCGTCAGTGTAACCCATTTCCGAAAAGACGTTACGGTATACGCCGCTGTGGAATGCGCCCTTGTCCCAGGGAAGAGCATCAAATCCTATCCAGTCAATCTCCACGTCGCTACCTGACCCGAGTTGAACGTACAGGTCATGGATTTTCAGCGGAGCCTGTCCGTCGATAGCCACCTGGACATCTTTCCATTCCTTTGACGCAGGAAGTTTAATGGTGGATATCAGTTTATCCTTAGTCATTCCGTCGGCATAGACCGATAGAGTTCCGCCTTTAGGAGCCTTGACACGTGCAGTGACATGAGTCACCGGCTTTTGACCGAAGTCCACAGCATTGTATCTCACCCATGCTCCACGCTTGGCAAGAATAGTCTTCCATCCGTCAAATGTATTTTCCGGATTGAGATAGTTTATTGAAGCTGACTTGCGCGAGATGTCGCTGTAACGGTCAATTTGGATGCGGTCACGTGCATTGGACACTCCCACACCGCGAAGAGTCGGGATTGCTTTCACTATAGTTCCGTCAGGATTGAACTGAACGGAGTCGATGCGCACCGAGCGGTTCTTGTCGAAAGTGGGCGAATAATCATTGTGGTGATAGAACAAGTACCACTGACCGTTCCACTCCACGAGCGAATGATGGTTGGTCCAGCATCCCACAGGTGATTCATCCATAATAATTCCCTTAAACTCAAACGGGCCTAACGGAGAGTCGCCCATTGCATAAGCGAGGGTCTCGGTCTTATCCTTCACCCACGGGAAAGTGCAATAATACTTCCCTTCACGCTTGAACACAAAAGGCCCTTCCTTGAATCCTTCCGGAAGTCCTTCTATAACCACCGGCTCCGAAGCAAGACGGGTCATGTCATCGGCAAGACGCGCTCCGCGTATTCCCATTCCGGACCAATAAATGTAGCTTGTTCCGTCATCGTCAATAAGGACACACGGGTCTATACCGTTTATCCCCTCGATGGGACGACGCATGGGCATAAAAGGTCCTTCCGGATTCTGTGCGATAGCCACACCCACATTAAATCCTCTTCCGCCTTTAGGAGCGGCAGGGAAATAGAAGTAATAATTGCCGTTCTTATACACACAGTCAGGAGCCCACATGGAATAGGATTCGGAATCCACCCAAGGAACTGTGTTCTGACTTAAAATAACTCCGTGGTCCTCCCAGTCGGTAAGATTATCGGAGGAGAACACATGATAGTCAGCCATGCAGAACCACTCTTTAAGTTTTTCGACAGGACTCGGTATATCATGCGACGGATATATATACATCTTATTATTGAATACTCTGGCAGTGGGGTCGGCTGAGAACTGGTCACGTATCACCGGATTCTGAGCGGTGGACACAGCCGTTGCCGACATCACAGCTAAAGCAGAGCATACTAATCTAAACTTAAGGTTAAGCATAAAAATTCAGTTTTAATAGTTTAACGGTCACGGAAACGCCATTTAGAGTTATCGCTCTCGGGATCAAACTTGCCAAGAGTAGGAGTACTGTCAGCTATAGAGATGAGCACCAATTCCTCGTCATGTCCGGGAACGCTCTTGGGCATGATGCGGTAAGTACCGTC
The DNA here is from genome assembly GCA_001701065.1 of Bacteroidales bacterium GP4. GTDB lineage: Bacteria > Bacteroidota > Bacteroidia > Bacteroidales > Muribaculaceae > Muribaculum. Next base: position 95 of record DAAL01000068.1, on the reverse strand, counting down.
GATAAGCTGTTCTATACGCCACAACTGCTCCGGAGCGCCGGTGAATTCAGCCACTGCTTCCACTTCGGCACTTGCTGTGGACTTCGTGAGAATGG
>DAAL01000019.1:3629-5891 GCA_001701065.1 Bacteroidales bacterium GP4 | reverse complement strand
TCGGCTGACCGTCTTGACGTTCAGGCCGCCGATAAGGGTAGTGATACCGTTGGAAAGACAGTTGTAAGCCTGCTGCGGCGAAATGTGGTGCACGTGGCCGTCGATACCGGCAGCTGTAAGAATCAAGTGTTCTCCTGATATCGCGTCAGTGGACGGACCGGTCACCAAGTCGGGCGATACGCCTTCCATCACGTCAGGATTGCCGGCTTTACCTATGCCTGCTATCTTTCCGTCCTTGACACCGACATCGGCTTTAATCACACCCAAAATAGGGTCAAGAATAGTGACATTAGTAATTACGAGGTCAAGAGAGCCGCCGTTGGATGAATAACGGTTGGCAAGTCCCATGCCGTCACGGAGAGTTTTTCCTCCGCCATAAACGACCTCATCGCCGTATACCCTCAGGTCTTTCTCGATTTGGACGTACAAGTTGGTGTTGCCAAGACGGATTTTATCACCTACGGTAGGTCCAAAGAGGTCATTATATTCAGTTCTTGAAATTGTTGCCATAATTAATTGTTTTTGATGAGGTTATTTAGAGGTGAATTCAGCATCGGATTCATCTTCGCTGACACTCTTGAATCCGTATTCCTTCATCTTGCGGATAGCATGGATTTCGGTAGGATAGAATGTGGGCTTGTCTTCGCCTCCGGTGTAACCGTCGGCAAGATCGTTGAATCCCCACACTTTGCGTTTTCCGCTGAAGCTTACAAGCTCAACCTCTTTCTCGTCGCCCGGTTCGAAGCGGATGGCTGTGGTGGCGGGGATGTTCAAGTGGTAGCCGAATGCTTTCGGACGGTCAAATTCCATGTAACGGTTCACTTCAAAGAAGTGGAAGTGTGAGCCTATCTGAATGGGACGGTCACCTGTGTTGCGCACTTTGAGCTTCACGGTGTAACGGTCAGTGTTATACTCGATAGGGTCACTTTTTAAAATTACGCCTCCCACCGGCGGAACTACCTCGGGAGTGAATCCCGGAGCTTTGGGAGCATATATGGGCGGGACACCGTTATATACTGTGGTGGGTGTATCGGAGCTTTTAGGCGGATTCTCTTTGCTGTATCCTTCGACGTTCATCGGAGGATTGCCGGGGGCTTGAACGTCCGCAGCCGGCTTGTTTGTGTTATCAGTTGCCATAACTACGATTTTAAAAATTACTTAATAGGGTTATGGATACTTACCAGACGAGAACCGTCAGTAAATACCGCTTCAACTTGAAGGAGATTAATCATGTCGGCAACACCTTCCATCACATCTTCCTTTTTCAGGACATTGGCTGCCTCTACCATTACTTCTTCTACCGTCTTGCCGGCTCTGGCTTCCTCCAGCGCTGCTGACGTGATGTAAGCTACAGCTTCAGGATAGTTAAGCTTCAGTCCGCGGTTTTTACGGCGTTCAGCTATAATCCCTAAATTGAGCAACATCAATTTGTCGATTTCTTTTGGAGTTAAATGCATAATACTTGAATTAAAGATTTACAACGATAGTATCACAAATGTCTTCATCATTCTATGACAATATCTAAGAATATAACATATTTCCGTTAAAAAGGTTGACCTTGTGATTTATAAATTCTAAATTTGCAATAGAATCATTAATGGACTATAAAAGATGAAACTATACAAGGTTATCATACTTGTCGCGCTGGTGTGGCTCTCGGCTCCCCGAAGCCATGCGCAACAATGGGCTTTGCCCCACATTTCGGTGGCTAATGTGCGCACCGAGCCTCGCCACGGTTCGGAACTCAGCACTCAGGCGTTGATGGGAAATCCGGTGAAGCTGCTGGAGGCTACCGGCAACGGCTGGTGGAAGGTGGAACTTCCCGACGGTTATCAAGGCTACATAATCGACAATTCGCTAACGCCTATGGGCGATGAAGCTATGGAACAGTGGCGGCGTTCAAGGAGGGTGGTGGCTGTATCGCCGCTTGAGACACGGATGTACGTGGATTCGGTGGGATTACGCCCGGTGAGCGATATCGTTCCGGGGGATATACTTGTTGTGGCAGGGGAAAAATCACACGGCAGAATAGAGGTGATGACTCCTGACGGCAGAACCGGATGGATGGACGAGGGCGATGTGGCTCCGTTCAGCGCCGATGTGTCGCGGGCGGTATCAGTGGAAAGTGTTATATCCGCTGCGATGGAACTGATGGGTATCCCTTACCTGTGGGGCGGTTTGTCGCCCAAGGGGCTTGACTGTTCCGGGCTTACCAAGGCGGCGTTTTTCTCGCAAGGAGTGATTCTGATGCGTGACGCGTCG
>DAAL01000019.1:0-3573 GCA_001701065.1 Bacteroidales bacterium GP4 | reverse complement strand
TCTTCGGCAATACCGATACCGGCAGGGTCAACCATGTGGCTATCTATCTCGGCGACGGGCTTATACTTGAATCATCGGGCAGAGTTAAAGTGACACCGCTTGCCGATAAGACCGACACTCTATTTGCCCGGCGCATAATGCCCTATGTGGGACGCGACGGAATAAAGAGCGTGGTTTCCCATCCGTGGTATTTTTAATCCTCTTTCAGTCGAGGAAGTCAGAGTAGATTGAATCAATCTTTTCCTCGATCACGCGGTCTATCTCGAAGTGTAGCGGTTCAGTTTCGAGCGGCTTCTTTTCCGGCTCTTTTGCTTTCACTTTCTTGGGCTGCTTCTTCTTTGGAGTCTTGGCTTTGGGCGAGGGAGCTTTTTCGGGCTTGGCTTTGGCTGAATATTTCGATGAGTTGCGCGCCACGTATCCCGATGAATGGTAGTTGGAGGTATAGTAGCGTTCGTCGATGCTACTGATGATTACCCCCTTGCTCGATGACGAATGGATGAACTGTCCCTGACCGATATAGATGCCTACATGCGACACGCGCGACTTGTTCTTGCCGGTACAGAAAAACACTAAGTCACCGGGACTGAGCGCGCCTTTCTTGATGGTCTTACAGAATTTCTGCTGTTCTGCAGAATTACGGGGAATGGCTATGCCTAACGCTTTGTTGTAGACTTGCATGGTCATTCCTGAGCAGTCCGTGCCTTTGTAGTCCTTGCCGCCGTAGCGGTAGGGTGTTCCAAGCCAAGTCATTGCCTCGTCCACTAACAGCCGCTCGTCAGCTTTCATCCGTTTGGTGAATTCGGGGTCGCGGTTTATTATAGTGGAGGACTGTTTGTCGTTTTTCGACGCGCGCACAGTGTTGCGTGTCGATTTACATCCGGTAACGAGTAATGTTATTGCTATTATCGGAAGGATTAGATATCGTATATTTCTTTGCGTAATTCGGATCATGGATTATACTTTGTTCATGATAATCATAGTGCAAATTTAGCTCAATTTTTTTATTGTGCAAATATATATGAACGGGGATATAAAAAATATTAAATAGTTTATAAATTCTGCGTTCCGGTAAAAACTATGGACTAAATCAACATTAACTTAAAAAAATCATAAAATAATATGGAAAATTCTTTGGGTAATTGAAAAAATAGTACTATTTTTGCGGTACTATAGAATAGAGCAAATAACATGAATATAAGCACATTGTCACATACTCCAAAATCAGATGGAAAAATGGCGTTGAAGTTGACGACTGTTGGCTTCAGCTTTTCCCGTGCTTATGGCATAGAATTTCCTGTCAGTACGCAACCACTTGTGAATGAGTGTGTTGGTGTGCAAGAATGGGGGGGGGTACTCCTGCTCTTCGCTTAGGCTCTATTCCGTTCCTAAATCACTATTTGAGGTATCAACCGAGTTACCGGCATCGCCGTCAGGTGTTGCCGTGGATTCGTCATGCCGTTATGTCATCTTACGAAATTAATTAAACACAGTGAAATAAACCTGATTTACCGATGAAAGTAAAAAGCTTATTGAAAATCGCACTCGGCTCCTTGATTCTTGCGTCGTGTGCAACGGAAATGGAGGAGATACCGGCAGAGGAACAGTATCTTCGCGACTTTATTAAAAAGTACGGGTTGATTGACCCTAACCAAAACTGGAATCTTGCCGTGCGCATAACCGCTGAGGTGGACGGCGCGGCTGTGAAGGGCGCAAAAACCATTAATGTCTATACCGCTAAACCCGGTTCGGAGGACTGTAAACTTGCGGCACGATACGCTGCCGACGTTAAAAGTTTCCAGTTTGACTTCCCGCGTTCAGCCGACCGTGCATATGTGGTGGCATATGATGATGTGCGCAATATTGTCCTTTCGGGTTATTGCGAAATAGAAGCTGGAAAGATAAGTATAACCCGTGATGCTGTGAAGTCAAGAGCCGGTATTGATTTAAATTCATGTCATGTTACTTTAGGTAACGAGATTGAGGATTTGGGAAGCTTTAATGATGATGATAAATATTTTGATTTCCTTTTTAATTATCAAAATTCATGGGATATATATGGTAGAAAAAGAACTGATGTGTTCTCAATGTATCATTTGAATAATGTTGAAAAGCTTCAGGGTTCTCAATGGACATTAGAAGAACTGGTGCCGATATTAGGTAAAAAAGGTATTTTCCCTGAGCAGGTAGATGAAGAAACCGGAATATGTAATCTGCGAAGATGGAAGGATAAACTTCATCTTGATGAAGGTGTGGAAGTAGTGCTTGCCGGTGATAGCCCGGTGTATATGGGACTAATGTTTGGTGGAACTGAGAACGCAAATAAATATGGCTACCTATATTATAAGGATGGAGCGACTAAGGAGGAGATAATTCGAGCTAATAGATATATAATAATGGAGGATGGTCGCCCATCTCAAAATGTAACTGTGAGTGGAAAAGACCAAATCGGAGATATGGAAATTCCCGGTTTAGTTAAATCATATGAAAACGGATCGGGAGATAATTTAACTTTGACGGCAGCACGTTATTATTTAACTTATTTTGGAGAGGATGGTATCGGAACTCCGTCCTATACTTTCCCTGAAGGGACACATATAGCATTTTTTGAGGTAATTAATGGTGTTAATCGTAGTGAGCCAGGATCGGAAAGTTCTTTAAATGGTGGAGATATAAGGTATTCTGTTCCATGGATGAATGAATGGACTTATCATACACATAATGAAAGTCATGTCCAAGAAGGAGAGGATATTTCTAATTTGCAGGGAAGACCTGCCATTAACTTCGTAAAATTTGGTTGGAATGGTAAAACTCTTGTTGGAGTAGAAGATGGCGGTGATGATGATATGAATGATATTATGTTCGTTGTATATGGCAATTTCAAAGGTGTTAATCTTGAAGAACTTGGCGACGATCCTGACCCGGAGCCAGACCCTGACCCGGAATCTCAGTCTTGGATAATCGCAGTCGAGGACTTGGGTGAAACCGATGACTATGACTTCAATGACCTTGTGCTTGAAGTGAGCCATGTGTCAGGCGAAACCACCGCTACCGTAAAAGCACTTGCCGCCGGAGGTATCATGGAGATATATGTGAAGCATGATAAACTTGGTGAAAAGGGGCATGTAAATGGTTGGTTCGGTGAAACGGATCATACCGTCATGATTAATACTCAGGGAGGCATCTCCAAGCAACATGAGGGATTCACAATCGAAGTGCCCGCTGACTTTACGCTGACCGGCGAGGATATGGGCGGATTCTCGTTTGAGGTTAAGAAAGAAGATGGAACTGTAGTGGCAATCAAACCCAGTTCAGTGAAATCGGAAAACAAAGGCGAGGCAGTCACTGCGCCGTTGATGATATGCGTACCCGGTGACTGGGAATGGCCTAAGGAACGTGTTTCCATCGAGACAGCTTATCCCGATTTCAAAAAATGGGTGACAGATTCCAGCAATAGCGATTGGGTAAAGAGTAAGGTTGCGGACCAAGTAATCAGTCGCAAAAAGTAATAAAATAATATACTATAGATAGATGAAAAAGGTACCTCTGCGTGATGCAGCGGTACCTTTGTTGTTT
>DAAL01000180.1 GCA_001701065.1 Bacteroidales bacterium GP4 | reverse complement strand
CAGGAGCGTCCCGATTTTTTTATGTGTACGTCGAAATATCAGAACGGGGGCGGAGTGTCATCGGGAGTGCCGAGGAAGTCAGCCGAACCGCCTGAAAGCGGACCCGAAGTGCCGAGATCAACATCGGTGATGTTGTTTAGGCTCGACTCTTTTATTCCTGAGGAATAATTGGAATTGTCCTCGTAATCCCAGTTTTCAAACCGCGCAAAGCGTGCGATAAAACGCATCTTCACATCATCGACCGAACCTGAACGGTGCTTTGCCACAATGAATTCGGCAAGTCCGCGGATGTCGTTGCCCGAAGCATCCTGATCCGACTTGGTGTAGTACTCGGGACGGTGGATGAAGCACACTATATCGGCATCCTGCTCGATAGCTCCCGATTCACGCAAGTCGCTCAGCTGCGGACGCTTGCCATCGCCGGTAGTACGCGACTCCACTGATCGGTTAAGCTGCGAAAGCGCCACGATGGGGATATTGAGTTCCTTGGCAAGCTGCTTCAATGAGCGGGAAATCATACTCACCTCCTGCTCACGGCTGCCGAACTTCATGCCCGAAGCGTTCATCAGCTGCAGGTAGTCGATTATAATCATCTGTATCTGATGCTCACGCACGAGCCGCCGCGCCTTGGTGCGGAGTTCAAATATCGACAGTGAAGGAGTATCGTCGATGTACATCGGGGCACTGTACAGGTGCTTTATCCTCGACATCAGCTGGTCCCATTCTGGCGGAGTAAGTTGACCTGACTTTATCTTCTGACCTTCAAGCTCGCACACATTGCTTATCAATCGGTTCACAAGCTGAAGGTTGGACATTTCCAGCGAGAAGATAGCGATGGGGATGTTGTGGTTGACCGCCATGTTCTTAGCCATTGACAGCACAAACGCGGTCTTACCCATCGCCGGACGCGCGGCAATGATGATTAAGTCAGACTTCTGCCATCCCGAAGTGAGTTTATCCAGTTCATGATAGCCTGAAGGGATACCGCTCAAGCCCGATGTGCGGTTGGCGGCAGCCTGAATCTGCTCTATCGCCTGCCCTATCACCGGGTCAATCTGAGTCACGTCCTTCTTGACGTTACGCTGCGAAATCTCAAAAAGCCTGCCTTCCGCTTCCTGCAGAAGGTCATCGACATCGTTAGCCTCGTCAAATGCTTTGCCCTCGATGTTGGCGGCAAAAGAAATCAGTTCGCGCGCCAGATACTTCTGCGCCACAATGCGTGCATGAAACTCCACATTAGCACCGGACAGCACCCTTGAGGTAAGCTCGGAGATAACCACCGGACCGCCCACCTCGGCAAGAGTGTTGTTAAGACGCAGCTGGTCGACCACTGTGAGCATGTCAATGGGCTGCTGTGATGCACCAAGGGACTGGATAGCCTCGTATATGCGCTGATGCTTAGGCTCATAGAAGCTTTCCGGCTTAAGGATGTCGCACACAGTGGTGTAAGCGTCCTTTTCCAGCATCAGCGCACCAAGTACAGCTTCCTCGACATCTTTATCCTGAGGCATTAACCTTCCGGCAGTGTCATACATGGGTTTATGCTGAGGTTGATTTCGTCTATTTTCAGGCATCGTAAACTATTGTTCAGTGACGTTTTGAGCAGCCTGATTCTCAGGTTTCAACCAACGGTCAAGCCAGCGGAAGAATACACGCTGCCACAACACGGCATTCTGCGGTTTAAGAATCCAGTGATTTTCATCGGGGAATATAAGCATCTCGGCAGGTATACCGCGAAGCTTGGCGGCATTGAACGCCATCTCGCCCTGCGATGAAAGAATGCGGTAATCGTATTCGCCGTGAGTGATGAGGATAGGAGCAGTCCACTTATCCACATAACGGTGAGGCGAAGTGGCGAATGTACGCTGAGCCACGGCATTGTCTTTTTCCCAGAATGCGCCGCCCATATCCCAGTTGGCAAACCACATCTCCTCGGTTTCAAGATACTGCGCTTCGGTGTTGAAGATACCCGCATGAGCTATAAGACAAGCGAAACGGTTGTCATGGTTGCCGGCAAGCCAATACACCGAGAAACCACCGTAGCTTGCGCCGGTAGCACCGATGTGCGCTCCGTCCACATAAGGTTTCTCCTTCATATAGTCAACCGCGCTGAGATAGTCTTTCATATTCTGACCTCCGTAGTCACCTGAAATCTGAGCGTTCCACTCAGTGCCGAATCCCGGCAGACCACGGCGGTTGGGGGCGATGATGATGTAGCCGTGCGATGCCATCAACGCAAGATTCCAGCGATAGCTGAAGAATTGGCTCACAGCCTGCTGAGGACCGCCCTGGCAATAAAGCACTGCAGGATAAGTCTTGCTCTCGTCAAAGTTGGGAGGCAACACAACCCAGGTGGTCATGAGTTTACCGTCAGTTGTCGGTATCATTTCCTTCCTTACTGTGGGCATGTCGAGCTGAGCGAAAATGTCCTTATTGACATCGGTGAGCTGAGTGACGTTGCCGTTATCGACAAGACAGATGTCATTGGGGTAAAGCATGGAGTGCTTCATTGTAACCACTTTTCCGTCAGCAAGAGGACACAAAGCATCATAATCGCACTCACCCTGAGCCACTACGCTCACTGTGCCGTCAAGACCAATGGAGAACATGGGTTTAACTCCGTCACGAGGCGCAAGGAAGTAGATCAAGCGGCTGTCAGGACTCCACGCAATAGCTTCGGCGGTGTAATCCCAGTTAGCGGTCAGGTCGTTCTTTTCGCCTGATTTAAGGTCCATCACGAAGATGCGGTTTTTATCCGATTCATAGCCGTCATGCTCCATACTCAACCATGCGATATAAGAGCCGTCGGGTGAGAATGCAGGATTGGTGTCGTAACCCATCATGCCCTCGGTGATGTTTTTGGTGGTCTTGGACACGATATCATAAAGATAAAGGTCGGAATTGGTGGACACGGCATATTCAAGACCGGTCTTCTTGCGTGACACATACACGAGTTGCTTGCTGTCAGGCGACCATGCAAACGATTCAATGCCGCCGAACGGCTTCATGGGCGATTCGTAAGGCTCGCCTTCCATTATGTCGATGACATTGGTGACTTTGTTTCCGTCAAATTCGCCCAAGAACGGATGAGGCACTTCGGTCACCCATTCGTCCCAGTGCTTGTACATGAGGTCGTCAATGATTCTTCCGGTGGCTTTGGGAAGGTCAGGATAAACATCCTGAGCGGTGCGGGAGTATTTGACATTGGCTATCATCATTATGCGCGATTCGTCGGGCGAGATAAGGAATCCCTGCACCCCTTTTTCAACCGCACTCACACACTTGCGTCCTGAACCGTCGGCGTTCATCACCCACACCTGGTTATTGTCGCCGTCAGGATAAAGGAAAGCAATCTGCTTGCCTCCGTTGATCCACACGGCGTTGTTTTCGGATTTTGCGGTCTTGGTGATGCGTGTGCATTCGGAACCGTCCACATTCATTACGTATAAGTCACGGTTGGACTTATTCTCGGCGATATCCTCGTAGGATATGCCGTAAAGGATTTTAGCCCCATCAGGCGAAATGACCGGCTCAGTAACTCTGCCGAGAGCCTCAAGAGCTTCTATCGAAAACACTTTGTCGGGAGATGTAAATTCAGGCTTGTCAATGATTTTTTCATCATCAGCCGAATGAGAGGCACATGACGCTGCCCCAAGCATTAATGCCGACATAACAAAAAGTTTGTGATAATAATACATATGTGAAATGAATAATAAATTAATGCATAGAATGTATTCTTTACAAAATTACAACTTTTTTCCGGGCGGACGAAATCATAACATCCAATTTTACACACATGTTATCATCAATGATGTGCATAACTTAATTTTAATCGGCTTAAAGTTGCAATCTTGAAAAATAATTTGTAGTTTTGCATAGTAAAACCAACTAAAACAAAACGAAATGATTTACAACTTGATACCCCTGCAGGATGCAGGAGGAAGTGCTGGAATGATGAATTTATTGATGATCGTAGTGTTGATAGCTGTATTCTACTTTTTTATGATACGCCCTCAGCAGAAGAAGCAGAAAGAAATTCGTAAATTCCGCGATGGTCTTGAAGTGGGCAACGAGGTAATCACTGCCGGCGGAATCTATGGAAAAATCCGCAAAGTAAAAGACAACACCATCACCCTTGAAATAGCCAATGACGTGTGCATCCGCATCGACAAAGGATCAGTTTATCCGTCGGTAGCTCAAGCTCAGGAGTCAGCTCAGCAGGCTAAATAATCAAAGGTGTAACCCATAATCAAATCAAGCCATATAAAGCCCGTGCATCTTCCTGAACGGAAAATGGACGGGCTTTATCCTTAAAAAGAGTACAGGATGTCAGTTCGCGGTAAATTTCTGGCGGTATACTACCATATAAAAGATGTAGTGGGAAGCTCCCGAGGGAAAGAAGTGCTTCTTTTTCTTCTGTTCCTCGGTATATCCTACATATTCTGGCTGCTTCTCACCCTCAACAATGAGATGCAAAAGGACCTTACCGTCCCGCTGGAGATGGAGAATGTGCCTGACAGCGTAACCATAGTATCCGATATTCCGCCGTCGCTAAAGGTGAGCGTGAGAGATAAAGGCGCGTCACTGATGCGGTACAAGTATGGCAATCCCAAGGTAATGAAAATCAATTGGGACCAATACAAAGGCGGCAACGACAAGATAGTGCTCAACCGCGCTGACCTTGGCGCACGACTGAGGGACTATTTCGGCTCGTCATCACAGATAGTCACAGTGATTCCTGACTCCCTTAAGATAACCTACACCTCAAAGCCGGGCAGAAAAGTGGCTATAAAAGTGGACGCTGACATACGTCCCGCATTGGGATACATCATATCGGGTCCTATCAAAGCCAATGTGGATTCAGTGTGGCTATACTCAGTCAACGACATGCCTCACTCGCTCACTTACGTCGAGACGATACCCATAATCAGGAGCGGACTTACTGACACCACCAAAATTACCGCGGCGATACAGGGCATAAACAATGTGCGTATAATACCTCCACAGGTTACTCTGACCGTGCCGGTGGAACCGCTCATATCACGCAAACAGATAGCCCGCATAGTAGTAAAGAATCTTCCCGAGGAACTCAACCTCATAACATTCCCGTCACAGATAGAGGTATCCTATCTGGTGCCGATGAGTTCGTTCAACACCGAATTCTACGACATAAACGCTTATGTGGACTATCAGGATGTGAAAAAGTCAAAGACGGGCAAGATTCCGGTGACGCTGTCACTGATACCTGACCTGTACTATAACACGGACATGCGTCCTGACAGTGTGGAGTACATAATCGAAAGCAAGCAGTATTAACACCTATGAAAGTCTACTTAACAGGCATAACCGGCGGCATAGGCAGCGGCAAGAGCGTGGTATCGCAAATCCTGACGGCATTAGGACAGCAAGTGTACGACTGCGACAGCCGTGCGAAAGCGATAATGGACTCAAGCGATGCAATCAAGGACGAGATAAGAACACGTATATCCGAGGAATGCATCGACAACTGCAACAACATCGACCGTAAACGACTTGCCGCGATAGTGTTCGCTGACACCCGAATGCTCGACCTCCTGAATGGTATCGTACACAAAGCGATAAGGGAGGACATAACAGCATGGGCAGCATCATTAGGCAGCGGCAAAGCATGGGTGGAGAGCGCGATACTATACGAAAGCGGCATTGACCGTATGGTGGATGAAGTGTGGGAAGTAATGGCACCCGAAGAACTCAGGATAGAGCGTGTGGTGAAGCGCAACGACATCGCCCCCGAAGAAGTCAGGAAGCGGATTGACTCGCAAAGAAGAGCCGAAGATTACACCAAGCATCCCAATACAAAAATAGTGGTGAACGATGATGTCCAACCACTATTAAAGCAAATTCTCCACTTACTATCGGAGTAGATTATTCTAATATTTGTACTGTCACTAAAACTCGCTTGTGAAATGGAAGCGGATTTTAGGGAAGTCGCTTTGCGCCATCTGAAGCACATAGTTTGAGTCGGCAAGGAACACGTCCCTACCCTCACGGTCCACAGCCATGAACTGATGCTTGCGTTTCTTGAACGCCTGCAATGCCTCCTCATCGTCGCTTTCTATCCAGCAAGCCTTGTATAAGGATATAGGCTCCCAACGCACAGTCGCACCGTACTCATGCAACAGGCGGTACTGAATCACCTCAAACTGGAGTTGACCCACAGTGCCGATGATTTTACGTCCGTTGAACTGGTTGACAAACAATTGAGCCACACCTTCATCCATCAGCTGCTGGATGCCCTTGTCAAGCTGCTTCGCCTTCATGGGGTCAGTGTTCTCAATGTATTTAAACATCTCCGGTGAGAAGCTCGGCAAACCCTTATAGTGCAGATTCTCGCCCTCGGTGAGCGTATCGCCTATCTTGAAATTGCCTGTATCGGGAATACCCACGATGTCGCCGGGATAAGCATCATCGACAATGCTCTTCTTCTGCGCCATAAACGCAGTGGGCGCGGCAAAACGCATGTTCTTGCCGCTGCGCACATGCTTGTAGTTGGCGTTACGCTCGAAGTGCCCTGAGCACACTTTCACAAACGCTATACATGAACGGTGGTTGGGATCCATATTGGCATGAATCTTGAACACGAAACCGCTGAACTGTTCTTCATCAGGCTTAACTTCACGCTCTTCAGCCACAACCGGACGCGGCGAAGGCGCAATCTTGACGAAACAGTCAAGAAGCTCTTTTACACCGAAAGTGTTCAATGCCGAACCGAAGAACACCGGCGCAACCGCACCTTCAAGATAATCCTCGGTTGAGAACTCGGGATAGACTCCCTCTATCAGTTCCAGGTCCTCACGGAGCTTTGCAGCATCCTTCTCCCCTACCGCTTCATCGATGCGGGGGTCATCAACCGAACTGATTTCGACACGTTCAGTCACTTGTGTCTTGCTCGGGGTAAATAGGTCGAGGGTATTTTCGTAGATGTTATATACCCCCTTGAACTTAGCACCTATATTAATAGGCCATGACAGAGGACGTACACTGATTTTCAATTCAGCTTCAAGCTCGTCAAGGATCTCAAACGGATCACGCCCTTCACGGTCAAGCTTGTTGACGAATATTATAACCGGAGTATTGCGCATGCGGCACACCTCCATGAGCTTACGGGTCTGAGCCTCGACACCCTTAGCCACGTCCACCACTATGATTACACTGTCCACGGCTGTGAGCGTGCGGTAAGTGTCCTCGGCAAAGTCCTGGTGACCGGGAGTGTCAAGAATGTTTATCTTGTAGTCGCCGTAATTGAAGCCCATGACTGATGTAGCCACCGATATACCGCGCTGTTTCTCAATCTCCATCCAGTCAGATGTCGCAGTCTTCTTTATCTTGTTGGACTTGACCGCACCTGCCACATGAATCGCGCCGCCGAAAAGGAGCAGCTTCTCGGTGAGTGTGGTTTTACCGGCATCGGGATGGGAGATAATGGCAAAAGTCCTTCGTTTCTCTATTTCTTCAGCTATAGATGCCACTGGTTCTTATTGTTGGGGTTGATTATTGAGTATGTCGATACATTTCTTTAAGCTATCTTCCCAGTGAGGTATCGACACATTGTAGGTAGCTTTGATTTTCGATGTGTTCAACACGCTATAGAAAGGACGTGTGGCTGCAGTGGGATAATCCTCGGTGGGAATGGGATTGACTTCACAATCGGTTATCCCCGCCAAGCGATGGATTGCCTTGGTGAAATCGTACCACGATGCCACTCCGCTGTTGGTGTAATGGTATATGCCCGGAACCCACTGATGGGACGACAGGATGGCATAGACTGCAGCGGCAAGGTCAGCTGCGGCTGTGGGCGAACCTATCTGGTCAGCTACTACATTCAGTTCTTTGCGCTCCTTGCCCAGGCGAATCATTGTCTTTACGAAATTATTGCCGTAAGGCGAATAAAGCCATGCAGTGCGCACAATCACGCTCTCGGGCGCAAGAGCTATCAACGCGGTCTCGCCCTGACGCTTGGTGGTTCCGTACTGTGACGATGGATTCACCTTGGCGCTTTCGTCGTAAGGACGGAAGGTCTTGCCGTCAAATACGTAATCGGTGGAAATGTGGATTATCTTGGCTCCTACGTTGCTTGCAGCGTTGGCAAGATTTTTCACTGCCTCAACATTGATTTTGTAACATAGGGCTTTATCCTCTTCAGCTTTATCCACTGCTGTGTAAGCGGCACAGTTGACGATGTGGGAAATGTCATTTTCCTCAACGAATGCCTTCACTGCGGCTTCATCGGTCAAATCAAGTTCTTTAACATCAGTATAAATGGTTTTGCCCGGCATCTTGCGTTCAAGAATATTACGCATTTCTGTGCCTAACTGTCCGTTACAGCCTGTAATTAAAATCCTCATAAGAATACACTTGTTGATTTTCGGGTGCAAATTTACTTAAAAAACTCCACATAGGGAAATTTTTATTATAACGAGGGAAAAATAAAAGGACCGAGTTTTGTTCCCGGTCCTTTCATAAGATTATCTACTGTGCTTCCGCATCATTTGGGTGCGTTGTCGTATACGCTACGGAGTGTGTAGGAAGCATCGTTATTATTAACGGCGTTAGTGATGGTTTTAACCACACCCTCTGCATATTTGTTGACAAACTTACCGTCGTTGTGGTCGAATGTGCCGTGACACTCTCTGCCGTAGGATGCTACATTGTTGTCCCAAAGCACAGGCACTAAACCATATTCCTTAGCAGCCTTGAAGATATACTCAAGATAATAACGGCGGAATGCATCGGCACGCTCATCGTCACGGTTGACATTGCCTGTTTCGCCTATGTACACCGGAATATTGGCATCTACGAATTTCGATTTGAGTTTGCCGAAAATATCTCTTACGGCATCCTCATCGCCCCATGTCTCTTTCTTTCCGGAAGCGCCGGTGTGACCCCATTCGGTAAATTTAGCCTCAAGAGTATAATTAGTGGGCGCATAGTAGTGGACTGACACCATCATTCGGTCTTTAACAGGGTCATTTGGAAGGACAAACGAGTCTTCAAGCGACAGTTCAGGACTGGTGCTGTAGCTCGGTATACCCAGTATTCGGCTTGCATTGTTGCCGCCTTTGGAACGCACCACGTCGACAAATGTCTGATTCCAGTCGTTCAAAGTGCGGTACTGCTTTCCGCCGTCTTTACGGTTGTCACCCCAGCCCCAGCCGCCGTCCTGAATCTCATTGAAGGATTCAAAAATGAGGAATTGTCCTTTGTCGGCAAAGTAATCGGCTATCTGGCTCCAAACAGCGGTGATATTCTCCTTAACCACGGCATTCACTTTAGCGTCGTTGGCAGCTTCTTTAATCTTCAGCCAATACTGACCGTTGGCACCGTCATGATGGATATTGATGATGACATAAAGACCAGCTTTTTCAGCCATTTCAACGTTAGCTCTCACTTCGGCAAGGTACTCGGGCTTCAATTTATACTCGGGAGCACCGCCCATGTTGTGCATCCAGGTGACAGGAATGCGCACGGTCTTAAATCCGTTCTCTTTAAGTTTGTCGTAGAGAGCTTGTGTGGGAGTGGCGTTATCCCAGTATTTACCGGGCTGATTCTCAATGGTTCCGTCAAAATGGTTACCGAGATTCCATCCTGCGCCCATCTCCTTTGCCACTTCCATCGCGGTCTTCCCCTCTACGGGAGTCGGAGTGGGAACAGAAGCTTTAGCGTCCTGCACCACATTGACAGTCTTTGCCTGCGAACCGGAGTAGATGGAAATCTTGGCGGAACGGGATTCGGTTGATGTGTTTTCAGCCACTTTCACAGTCACAGAAGTCATGCTCTTATCATTGCGTTGACCTTTAGTGACGGTACACCATGAAGGTTCGGAGGATGAAACGGTTATCACCTCGGAGGACTGAACATTGAACGTGCTCTCTCCGCTATTCTGATCAAACTTCAATCCATTGGCAAGAATTTCAGCCGGCACTGAGAATTGAATGGTAGGCTCATTTTCTTTGCTGTCAGAACAAGATGCCAGAAAAGGCAACGAAAGCGCAAGAAAATAAAGGAAGAAATGTGTCACTTTACTTACGAATTTCATTAATTTCTAAATTACGGTTAATATAAAAGATTTCTATGTTTTCACTAATGCAAAGTTAGTGATTATAAAGCATTCTATGTTGATATAATGCTTTAAAAATAGGAATAAATTGTTAATTGCAAGCCTAAAAACTCCGCTTTTTCACAATAATTAATAAGATTTTCCTCTGCCATCAGTTAGAAATCACCCTCAGACGGTCATCAAATCATGCCTTTTGGGGAATTTAATGATGACGCACTTAATCCCCTATTGCATCATATGTTACGCTTACACGATGCCGTCACCGGGATGAAAGTTTAAAATTTTTCACTAAAAATGCCACTCAACGCTTGCACAATTAAAAAATAATGTCTAACTTTGCATCGCTTTTCCGATAAGACGGTAAGTCAACAAGGAGAGCGACTAAGGAGATTCGCTAGCTCAGCTGGTAGAGCACAACACTTTTAATGTTGGG
>DAAL01000043.1 GCA_001701065.1 Bacteroidales bacterium GP4 | reverse complement strand
ATAGCTTGCTTCATAATAGCCGAAGTTTTGTGGTTTGTCCCGCCGGTCACTTGTGCATGAAAATGCGAGGGGTGGAGAAGCAGGAATCGTCCACTACAACCCTCGATTATTGCGGCATTTTTGAAACCGATTCCGCCCTCCGCGAAGAATTCCTGCGCCTCCTCAAAGAATAGTCCCAAACTACACTAATAGAGTGCCGTATTGCAACCTCTTTGATGGTTGAAGAGTCTAAATAATAGATTTAACTCTTTAATCATTATTAATGCTTATGATACGACTTATCATTACCACTCTGTTATCTGTCGCTGCTATTAGTGTGTCGGCGCAGAAGTATGTAACTATCTCAGGAAGAGTCACTGATTTCGATGGTAATCCTGTGGACTCCTGCAATGTGATGTTATATAATCCTGATTTTACTGCTGCTTACGAAGCTGTATCCGATTCTCTTGGAAATTACAAGCTTGACAGTGTGGCTGCCGGTAGATATGCTTGTATATATGCCATGCGCATTAAGGAATATCCAAGAATGCAGCAGGTACCACCTGAGGATATGAAATTAGAGTTTTGGGCATGGAATGTACTTGCCGATAGGGATTTGGACCTTGATATCCGATACCATAAACTTGAATTATACGGGACTACCGCATTCCTTGAATACGGCGGCAGGAAGGAGATGTTGATTTATACCCGACCTATGAGTGTTACTAAGGCTATTAGCTATTTTAATTATATGGATAAAGCTATGGCTGAAAAGGAATCTAAAGTTACGGTAGAACCTGAATATATGCAGTTTGAGGTTTATGCCGACGGTAATCCGCTTTCGATACTTTCGGTTCAGCATTTNNAGCATTTATCGCTACCCAATTATAGTAATCCTATTAATGATGACTGTTATTTGATACAGACTTCATTGCCCGCTGATTTACGACGACATAGTGACCGTCCTTATGAGATAAGGGTAGTGGGGTATAACATTCATGATGACGAATGGGGCGAAAGCGTGTACTATCTTGAAATCCCTCAGTACAGGAGAGGAGAATAGGACTGTCAAAACTCTCTACATGCAAGCGATTGGCGTTCCTTGCTTTGTAATGTGAGAAAAAAATTGTAACTTTGCACCCTTAAAATCATAGTGTGTAAAGTTACAGTATATATATGATAGCCGTAAATAATCTTACTCAACAGTTTGGAAAGCGTATCCTTTTCCAAGATGTCAATTTGAAATTTACCCCGGGAAATTGTTATGGTATAATCGGTGCCAACGGTGCCGGTAAGTCCACGCTTATGCGCATATTAAGCAATGAACTTACACCCACCACAGGAACCGTGACACAGGGCCCCGGTGAGCGTATGTCGGTGCTTGAACAGGACCACTTCAAGTTTGATGAATGCACCGTACTGAATACTGTGCTTCAGGGACACACTGTTCTGTGGGATATAATACAGGAGAAAGATGCTCTATATGCCAAACCTGATTTCAGTGATGAGGATGGAGTTAGGGCTGCCGAACTTGAGGAGAAGTTTGCCGAACTTGAAGGCTGGAACGCCGAAAGCGATGCAGCCGCACTACTCAGCGGTCTTGGAATAAAGGAGGATAAGCACTATATGCTCATGAAGGATATGAGCGGTAATGAGAAGGTGAGGGTATTGCTTGCTAAAGCACTGTTCGGTAATCCTGACAATCTGCTTCTTGATGAGCCTACCAATGACCTTGACCTTGACACAGTGGCCTGGCTTGAGGACTATTTGTCAAAGTTTGAGAACACTGTGTTGGTCGTTTCCCATGACCGTCACTTCCTCGACTCGGTGTGCACCCACACTCTTGACATAGACTATAACAAAATGTCGCTCTTTGCCGGAAACTACAGCTTCTGGTACGAGTCCTCGCAGTTGGCTTTGCGTCAGCAGCAGCAACAGAATAAGAAAGCCGAAGAAAAGCGCAAGGAACTTCTTGAGTTCATCCAGCGTTTCTCCGCAAATGTGGCTAAGTCAAAGCAGACCACTTCACGAAAGAAAATGCTTGAGAAGCTCAATGTGGAAGAGATTCAGCCTTCTTCACGTCGCTATCCCGGCATTATATTCACTCCCTCACGAGAACCGGGCAACAAGATTCTTGAGGTGCATGGTTTGACAGCCTCGGTTGACGGCGAATTATTGTTCAAGGATGTGAACTTTGCCATCGAGAAGTGGGATAAAGTCACATTCCTTAGCCATGACCCCCGTGCCATGACTGCGCTCTTTGAGATTATCAACGGCAACCGTAAAGCTGACAGCGGCACATATGACTGGGGACAGACCATAACCACCGCATATCTGCCGCTCGACAATTCGGCGTTCTTTAACACTGACATGAATCTTGTAGACTGGCTGTGCCAGTGGAGCGACGATTCAAGCGAGATATATCTAAAAGGATTTCTCGGGAAAATGCTGTTCTCCGGCGAGGAAGTGCTTAAAAAAGCTTCTGTGCTTTCGGGTGGTGAGAAAATGCGCTGCATGATTGCCAGGATGATGATGAAGGATGCCAACACGCTTGTGCTTGACTCTCCCACCAACCATCTTGACCTGGAATCGATTCAGGCATTCAACAACACTCTTCAGACATTCAAGGGAAATATACTTTTTGCCTCGCATGACCATGAGTTTATACAGACCGTGGCAAACCGTATTATCGAACTTACACCTAACGGCATCATCGACAAGATGATGGATTATGACGATTATATCACTGATGAACGTGTGGCTGCGGCTCGCGAACGTCTATATGCAGGTAAATAAAACACTATTTTTATGGTAAAGCATATTGTATCTTTTAAGCTTAACGGCACTCCCGAGGAGCGTCGCCGGGTGGCTAATGAGTTTAAAGAAGCGCTCTTGAAGCTTCCTGAGACAATCGACGTGTTGAAGTCGATGGAAGTGGGCGTGAATGAGAATCCTAATGAATCATGGGATGTGGTGTTGGTGGCTGTAGTGCCCACAATGGCTGATGTCGATGTGTATGCCAAGCATCCTGACCATGTGAAAGCTGCGTCGATTGTAGGTCCGCATAAGGCTGACCGTGCGTGCGTGGATTTTAATTTTTAACACGGTCGATTAGGAAATAATTAGTAATTTTGTGTAGTAATACTTAAAATAGATTGCAATGTCGGAAGTAATAAAAGAACCCTTAGAGGAAAAAGAAGGGCTAAATTTCGTTGAACAGCTTGTAGCCGACGATTTAGCAATGGGTAAAAACGGAGGAAGACTTAACACTCGTTTTCCGCCGGAACCTAACGGATATCTTCACATTGGACATGCTAAAGCTATATGCATGGACTTCGGTGTCGCTGAAAAGTTTGGAGGAACTTGTAACCTCCGTTTTGACGACACTAACCCCACTAAAGAAGATGTAGAGTATGTCGATTCAATCAAGGAGGACATCCATTGGCTTGGATTTGACTGGGGTGACCGTGAATACTACGCAAGTGATTATTTCCCGCAGCTTTATGACCTTGCCGTAAGAATGATTAAAGAAGGTAAGGCTTATGTCGACCATCAGACTTCGGAGGAGATAGCCCGTCAGAAGGGAACTCCCACCCAGCCCGGTGAGAACAGCCCTTATCGTG
This sequence comes from Bacteroidales bacterium GP4, assembly GCA_001701065.1. Classification (GTDB taxonomy): domain Bacteria; phylum Bacteroidota; class Bacteroidia; order Bacteroidales; family Muribaculaceae; genus Muribaculum. Next base: position 13,356 of record DAAL01000043.1, on the reverse strand, counting down.
ACCGTCCGGTTGAGGAAAATCTTGACTTGTTCCAGCGCATGAATGCCGGCGAGTTTGAGGAAGGGTCCTTCGTGTTGCGTGCAAAGATAGATATGGCTTCACCCAACATGCACTTCCGTGACCCCATCATGTACCGTATCATAAAGCATCCCCATCACCGCACAGGCACTGCATGGAAAGTATATCCCATGTACGATTTCGCCCATGGTCAGAGCGATTATTTCGAGGGTGTCACTCACTCCATCTGTACTTTGGAATTTGTGCCTCATCGTCCTCTTTATGAGTATTTTGTTAAGGAACTTGCCGATGAAAGCTATTGTCCGCGACAGATTGAGTTCAACCGCCTTAACCTGACATACACAGTGATGAGCAAACGCAAACTTTTGCAGCTTGTGAATGAAGGTTTGGTTTCAGGATGGGATGACCCGCGTATGCCTACTATCTCGGGAATGCGCCGCCGCGGCTTTACTCCGCAGTCAATAAAGAACTTCATCAACATGATCGGTTACACCAAGTTTGAGGCTCTTAACAGTATTTCATTGCTTGAACATGCTGTGCGTGAGGACCTCAATAAAGTGGCTACCCGTGTGATGGCGGTAATAAATCCTGTGAAGGTTATTATCACTAATTATCCCGAGGATAAGACCGAGATACTGGAGATGGAAAATAATCCTGAGGATGTTACGGCAGGAAGCCATAAGATGCCGTTCTCTCGTGAAATCTATATCGAGCGTGACGACTTTATGGAAAATCCTCCGAAAAAATATTTCCGTCTTGCCCCCGATGCCGAAGTGCGTCTTAAAGGCGGTTACATTATTAAATGCACCGGATGCAAGAAAGATGCTGACGGAAATGTCGAGGAAATATACTGTACTTATGACCCCGACACCCGCAGCGGCATGCCCGGAAGCATGAGAAAAGTTAAAGGAACTCTCCACTGGGTATCGGCAAAGCATGCCGTGGATGCTACTGTCAGAATCTACGATCGCTTGTTCTCGGTAGAGAATCCTGCGGAAGAAAAGGACAAGGACTTCCGTGAAATGTTGAACCCTGAATCTTTGAAGGTGGTGTCACACGTAAAAGTTGAGCCTTTCCTTGCCGAAACTGCAAAGGTGGGCGACCACTTCCAGTTCCAGAGAATAGGTTACTTTGCATTGGACCCCGATTCTACTGAGGGCAACCTTATATTTAACCGTTCTATGGCTCTTAAGGACACTTGGGAGAAGATTCAGAAAAAGTAGTATAAACTTATCAATGGACAACGAAGCGACAAGACGAAAAAGATTATATAATCAGTATGTCAAGGCATTGGAGGAAGGAAAGGTTGTGACCCGTTTCTCCGAGGATGACCTGTTGGATATCTTTGATTACGCCCTTGACACTTTTGATGAATCGACTCAGATCGAGGTTCTTTTCAGTGCCGCCGCTGTGTGTCCTGACAGTGAAGAATTTGCCCTGCGGAAAGCTTGTTTCTATCATGAAAATCTTTCCATGGACGATAATGCACTTAGAATAGCCATGGCGCATTCAGGAGAGAATGCGTCATGGTCTTTTCTCTTGTCAAACCTTAGGAATGGAGCGTGTACACCTGAGTCAATGTCGGAACTTTTGAGTAATTATTCTGACTTTGACGACGAAACAGTGCTGTTGCTCGTGGATGTGTGCGCTGAAAATAATCTTTATGATTGGCTCAAAGAGAATCGTGATGTAATAAAAGGCAAATGTCAGTATCCTTCTACATTCTTGTATGAACTGGCGCATGAAGCTGACGGAAGGGAAGAATACGATTATTGCATAGAACTGCTCGAAGAGCTTACGATGATTGAGCCGTTCAATGCTCATTTCTGGCATATGCTGTCCCAAATTTATATCAAGAAAGATGACTGGGACAATGCGCTTGCCTCCATTGACTACGCTCTCGCCATTTCGTCAAGCTCGAAAGAGTTGCTTTACACCAAGGCTCAGATTCTCTATGATTCAAGGCTTAATGCGGAGGAAGCTTATAACATAATCACCGGCATCCTCAAGGACAGCGACGAAACCAATGACAAGGAAGCCGCTTACCACACACTCGCAGCCATGTATGCCCTTGACGGGAAGATGGATGTGGCGGAGGATGTGATTTTCCATTATCTTGGCGATAACCCGGTTAATAAAAACACTGTGGACATTGTGCTACGGTTGTTTCCCGAAAAGGCAAGGCTTAAGGCTCTTGACATATATTTCCGCAAACATGCCGAGATGGGTTTTAAATCGCAAGATGTTGACACTTGGGACATATGGGCTGCCGGATATTACGAGTCAAAAGCATTTGAATGCTGTTCCGAGATATTGCTTACGGAACTTGCTTACCGTGACACCCTCTCCAACTGGAGTTATCTTTTCCCGAGCTTGTACCAGAGCGGCGGCTATAAAGAATTGATAGGCGCTTATTCCCGCTATGGCGATAGGGGAGTTATGACACTTGAAGATTACTTTCTTGTGCTTCTCAGTATGCTGCGGGAGGGAATGCCCGATGTGGCTCTGGATTTCGGCAAAAACATTCTGGATAAAATTGCGGAATCATCGCCTTCTTTCACTGAACGTCTGGAGTACAAAGGCGTGGAACTGCTCATCAAGAAGATTGTTGACACCTTGAAGAGCGGTAAGGAAGTTGACATAAAGGAGGTTGATCCTTTTGTTGCCCGCGAAAATTAGGCAAGCCTCGTTTTCATCTTTTTAATTTTGAATCCGGTCCAGGCAAATAATAGCGTGAATGCCGGACTTGCTATGTTGAATATGCAATAGGGCAGATAGGTGAATGTCGATACACCTAACACAGTCGACTGCGTGAGCCCGCAGCTGTTCCACGGAATCAATACCGATGTCACTGATGTGGAATCCTCTATTGAACGGCTCAACAATTTCGGTTCAAGATTTCTTCGGCGGTAGATGTTTCGGAACAGATTACCGTTCAGAATTATCGAAAGATACTGGTCACTGGTGCATCCGTTGAGCATTATGCCTGTGCAAACAGTTGAAAGCACTATGTTCTTGGAGCGTTTCAGGCGTTTAGTGATGGTGTGGGTGATTGTGAATATCATTCCGCTTCCCAGCATCGCCCCCCCGAACACCATGGCGCACAGTATCAAGTAGATTGTCGGCAGCATTCCTTGCATTCCTCCAGTGCTTATGAGTGAATCAAGGGTGTCATTGCCTGTGTTGAAGTCGGTCGAAACACCTAATAATTTCATGACCGTTACCATTTTGCCTATAAGAGAATCGCTTCCGGCGTTTAAAGAATCGAATAGCTCTCCTTGGAACAAGAAAATGCCTATCAACCCGAAAACTGTGCTCAACAGCAGGGTGAGGGAGGTGCCCACATGGGTAAGAAGCACCACTATAGTCAATAACGGAATCAGAAGTACCCAGGGAGTGATATTGAATTGTGAATTCAGTGCGTCTATTATTTCCTGAGTGTGCGTTCCAGAGCCGGTGGATGTGAATATACCCACCGTTATAAATACTATCAAAGCAACCGTCATGGCGGGGACTGTGGTCAGCATCATGTTGGATATGTGCTGGAGCATAGGCACTCCGCAAGTGGATGACGCAAGCACGGTGGTGTCGGACAACGGCGATATTTTATCGCCGAAATAAGCTCCTGAGATGATGGCTCCGGCTGTCCATCCCGGAGAAAATCCCCACATGATTCCTATCCCCATGAATGCGACTCCTATGGTGGCGATAGTGGTCCATGAACTGCCGCTCAGAACCGAGATTATAGCGCACACTACACAAGTAGTGCAAAGGAACAGCGTGGGATTTAGGATTTTCAATCCGTAGGTAATCAGTGTCGGCACTACTCCGCTGAGCATCCATGTGGCTGACACAGTAGCAATCAGAAGTAGAATGGGAATCGTAGGTAGCACCTGCGATGCGCTTTTGCGTAGTCCCAGGATGAGTGCCGATTTTTTGCGTCGGCAAGTCAATTGCGACAGCACTATTGCCACAATTCCGGAACAAAGCAGAAGAATCTGAGTGTAGTCCTGGACTGAGTTTATGCCGAAAACGGAGATAATCATTATTATTCCCATTATCAAGAATAACAACGGGATGATAGAAATAAGAAGGGAAGGTCGTGTTCTAACCATGTACAGAATAGATGTTATATTAAAAAGAGCTACTCATTTTTGTGATGAGCAGCTCTGAGTTTTTGGGAGGTTCCTAGCAGATTCGAACTGCTGTAAACGGTTTTGCAGACCGGCGCCTAACCACTCGGCCAAGGAACCATCTCGGGTTTTGCGTTGCAAAGGTACGACTAATTTTTTACATATGCAATATCCATCATCCCTTTTTTGACAAATTTTAGCGTAATCGCCTCACATGTCACTCGTCGTGCAGGCGGCGAGGGGTGGACTTTATCTTTTCTATAGCTAAAATAAGGGCTGTCATAGAGGCTCTTACGATAACTCTCTGTCGGTTGCCGGGGAATCGGTGAGTGTAGCAGAACGTTCCTTCGGGAGTCTTTATACCTATGCACACAGTTCCTACAGGCTTGGTTGCAGTGCCTCCATCAGGTCCGGCTATGCCTGAGGTGGCTATGGCGAAGTCGGTGTTGAGGGCTTTGGCTACGCCTTCCGCCATCTCTTTTACAACAGGTTCGCTTACTGCGCCAAATTCAGCAAGGGTGTTTTCCCCCACGCCGAGAATATTCCTTTTCACGTCGTTACTGTAAGCGACCACGCTGCCGTTGTACACTGCCGAACTTCCGGGCACTGAGGTCAGTAGATGGGCGATATTGCCGCCGGTGCAGCTTTCGGCTGTGCTTATCTTCATCCCGAGATTCTTAAGCTCAAGAAGCACAAGTTCCTCAAGCGGAATGTCTTCATCGCATATCACATTATTACCAAGCAGATGGCACAGTTGGATGTGGTAGCGGTTTATCTCGTTGATAAGAAACGTATTGTCGTTGTGCGTGCCGTCGATTCGCAATCTCACTAACCCCGGACGTGGAAGATAAGCAAGGTGAAGGTATTCGGGGAGAGAATTTTCCCATTCGGAAAGTTTCATGGCGAGAAGCGATTCCGTGTAACCTACCACCTGCACGGTGCGGTGCTCAATGTTTTCGGTAGTCACAAATCGGTTCTGGAGCAGCGGAAATACTTTTTTGTCAAACATCTCCCTTGTTTCATACGGAACACCCGGCATGGCGACAAGCACTTTGCCGTCACGTTCAAACCACATGATGGGAGCGGTCCCCACGTCGTTTTGTATTACAGTGCATGATGTGGGAACAATGGCTTGACCGGCGGTAAGTTCGTTCAGTTTAAGACCGCGTGCCGTCACTATCTTTTCCACATTCTTTAAAACTTCAGGATTCTCTTTAAGCTCGCCGCCGAAGTAATGGCATAATGTGGCTTTGGTTATATCGTCTTTTGTGGGCCCAAGGCCTCCGGTGGTCAGGATCACGTCACTGTGGGCAAATCCTTTCTCGATAGCCTCTATTATATCCTCGGCTTTATCAGCAACCACTTGCACATCGTTCACTCTCCATCCCGATGGGTTCATGCGGTGGGCGAGATCGCCTGAATTTGTGTCTATGACCTGACCCATAAGCAGTTCGTCGCCTATAGCTATTATTGAAACATTCATTGTTGTGTGGTTTTATTCATCTATACAGTGACACGGGCATAGGGCACAGCGTCGAAATCACAAAATTCGTTATTTTTGTATTTGAAATATCCGGCTATTGCCACCATTGCGGCATTGTCAGTCGTGAATTCACGGGGAGGAATAAATGCTTTGAGTCCTCTTGCGTTGCAGAAGTCCGATACCGCTTTCCTTATTCCGGAATTTGCTGAAACGCCGCCACCTATGGCTACTGTATCCACATGGGTCATCTCTACAGCCTTCTTCAGTTTATCTAAAAGGATATCGATAATGGTTTTCTGAAGCGATGCGGCTAAGTCGGCTTTGTTTTTCTCAATAAAGTCCGGATCCAGTCTTTTGTTGTCGCGTATAGTGTACAGGAATGATGTTTTCAGTCCGCTGAAACTATAGTCTAATCCCGGAATATGGGGCTTCGAGAATTTGAACTTTTCGGAATCCCCTTCTGATGCAAGTCTGTCGATGTGCGGACCTCCGGGATAGGGTAGCCCCATGACTTTGGCGCACTTATCAAACGCCTCTCCTGCAGCATCATCGATGGTCTTGCCCAGAATCTCCATCTCAAATGGACTTTTTACAAGTATAATCTGTGAATTTCCTCCTGATATTAATAATGTAAGGAAGGGGAAATCCGGCACAATGTCATCTTCGTTGCGCTTAATGAAGTGGGAAAGCACATGGGCGTGGAGGTGATTGACATCCACCATGGGTATGTCAAGCCCGAGCGCCATTCCTTTGGCGAATGATGTTCCCACCAAGAGCGACCCTAACAGTCCCGGACCTCTGGTGAAGGCTATAGCTGATAAATCATGCTTGTCGATGCCGGCGCGTTTTATGGCAGTATCAACTACCGGAACAATATTTTGCTGGTGAGCTCGGGAAGCGAGTTCGGGAACCACGCCGCCGTATTCCTCATGAATTTTCTGGCTTGCTATAACATTGCTCATCAGTACGCCGTTTTTTATGATGGCTGCTGAGGTGTCGTCACATGACGATTCTATTCCTAAGATGATTGAATCCATAATTCCTAATTTTCAGTGCAAATTTACTCCTAAAATTTGAAAATGTTGTAACTTTGTAGTTAAGAATTTCGTAAAATCACGATGACAACAATATATAAAATTATTAGGGCTTTAATAGTTACAGTATTAGCTTTGGCTATTGGGGCACCTTTGGTACTGTATGTGGTCCTTTCCATGGACTCCGTTCAGAACAATATTCGTGACATAGGCGAAAAAGAACTCTCGACATTACTCGGCGCAGAAGTTAAAATAGGGAGCATCAATATCCAGCCTTTCAACAAACTTTCGATGCGCAATGTCGATGTCATTGTTGCGCCGGGGGACACTGCTCTGCATGTTGATCGGCTCGGTGCAGGGGTTTTGCTGTATCGGTTGATAGCCAATAAGCGGTTGATATTTTCCCATGCCGAGATTATAGGGTTGAACGGACGACTATACCGGGATTCTATAGGTGCGCCGTTGAACATCCAGCCCATTATTGACAAGTTTTCGCCCAAGGATAAAAATAAGCCGCCAACAAAGTACGATGTCCGCATCAATAATATAGTGATACGTCGCGGACGGGTGTCATACGATGTTTTAAACGTAAAACCTGCCGAGGACGGTAAGTTAGATAAGAACCATCTGAAGGTTTATGACCTGAAAGCTGACATCCTATTGCCAAAAATAAAGAATGACGATTATAGGGTGGATCTTAAAAGGCTTTCGCTGAAAGAAGCATCGGGAATAAATCTTGAAAGCCTAAGCGGAAAGTTCAACGTGAGCGACAAAGGGCTGTCGGTTAACCTCTTGGAAATTCTCTTGCCTAAATCACGCCTGGCTATAGATGAGTTTAAACTGGATTACAATAGCTGGGATGACCTTAAGGAGAGAATAACCCGATTGCCTTTCCATCTGGTCCTAAGCGGTGATAATTATGTGACACCTACCGATGTGTCGGCTTTCATGCCTGCGTTGTCCTCCATAAACACTCCTGTATATCTTGATGTCGATGTGACAGGTCCGGTTGATGACCTGAATATCTCAGTGTTGGAGCTTAACAACGGTGACAAAGGAGTGGATTTCGCTGTATCGGGCAAAGTGAAAGGGCTGCCCGATATAAAATCGGCTGAATTTCAGATTCCGGATTTATATGTTGACTGTGACATTAAGGACATACTTCGTTATTACGATGCGCTGATTCCTCTTAAACCTCATGAAAAGGAGTCGCTTTCACGGTTGGATTATATCAATATTTCCGGACACGTGGACGGAGGAATCAATGATGTACTTTCACGTCTTGACCTTATGACCGGGATAGGATCGCTGAACATTGAAGCCCGCCTGGAAGGTCTTGCTGATAAGGAATCGTTGTTGATTGACGGCACATTCAAGAGCGACAGTTTAGGGCTGGCAGAAGTGCTTCCTGACACACGTCTTGGGAAGATAGCTTTCGATGTTCACGGTAATGTCGTGTTGGCTAATAATGCTGTCAATCGGGCAGATGTAGAGTTGTTCGCTCCTCATGTAGAGTACAAAGGTCACGATATCAGCGATATCAACGCGCATGTGACTAAAAACGGAAATTTGTGTGACGGATGGTTGTTGGTCGATGACGATGCTCTTAGCGTCATGGCTGAAGCCCGTGTCGACACTAATAAAAAAGACTACAGAGTGGAAGGAAATATAGATATATACAAGTTTGTGCCTTCTCTGTTGGGGATGCTTCCCAAGTATGAGGGATATGCCCTCAGTTCCAATATTGACGTGAATCTTCATGGACCTAATATTGACAATCTTGACGGACGTGTGGATATAAAGCACCTTACTTTCCATAACGAAGAAGGAAACGGGGTGCACATGGATCGTTTCTCCATTCTGTCGTCAGGCAGTTCCAGTCCCCAGTATATGACTGTGTCTTCCGACATCTTTGACGGTCAGATAATAGGAACTTACCGCTTTAAAAGCTTAATCCCTCAGATTAAATATTCTCTTGCTCAGGCATTGCCTGCATTAATTCCGGTTCCGGCAGGTAAATCTTTGTCCGATTCGCCGTCAGAGGTCCTATTCTCTTTCGACATTAAAGAGAACGAAACTACTGCGGAGTGGATGAAATTCATCAATACTCCTGTGAGGATTCTGAAAAACATAACTTTTAACGGGTCATTTAATTCTAATGAAGAATATCTGTCAGCTAATCTTGACATACCTTATCTTCTGAACAAAGATAAATTCATCGACAATACTTCTCTTCAAGTAACTGTGGAGGGAAAAGACAAGAACGCGCAACTGTATTTCACCACCACTGTCCCCTCCAAAAAAGGCGCGATGGATCTAGTGGCAAGTGCTGAGGCGCAGGACGATAGGGTTGACATGCGGTTTAACTGGGATGTCGATAATCCCCGCTCCTATAAGGGTAAGATTGACATGACTTCATTCTTGTCCAATTCTCATGATTCGGGACTTGAGGCATTGATAAATATAAACAAAAGCGAAGCCATAGTAAATGACACTATCTGGACTATTCATCCGGCGACTATAGTGGCTCAGCCAAAGCTCAAATTTTACTCAGTCGATAACTTCGATGTGAGCCGTGACCAGCAGTTTATAAAGATAAATGGCATTGCTTCGTCCAATCCGGAGGATGAATTGTGCCTACAGCTTAGAAATATCGACCTTGACTATGTGTTTGAGACTCTTGCCATTGATGCGGCGATGTTTGGCGGAGTCGCAACCGGCGATTTCTATGCATCCAATCTGTTTTCCGAGGAGCCTCGAATCGCTACTCCCGGACTTAATGTGGAGAGTTTGAGCTACAACTATGCATTGATGGGCGACGCTAAGATTATCAGCACATGGGACAATAACACCAAGGGCATAAACATTGTCGCTGACATTCTTCAGCCTAACGGCTACCATTCTTATGTGGATGGCGCGATATTTCCGCTTGCTGAATCGCTCGATTTCAAATTTAAAGCCGAGAAACTGAATGTGAAGTTCATGAAGCCTTACATGTCAGCATTTACCTCCGATGTGGATGGTTTTGCCACCGGCGAGGCTCGCTTGTTTGGTACATTTAAGCTTATCGACATGACGGGAGAGGTGTGGGCTGAGGATTTAAGCATAAAGCTTGACTTCACCAATACTTATTACACCACCAGCGATTCCATTCATCTTACTCCGGGAAGAATAGATTTCAGCGACGTTGTTCTTAAGGACAAATACGGCAATTCGGCAAAACTTACCGGATGGGTGACACATAGATGCTTCAAAGAGCCGGAATTTGAATTCAATATTTTTGATGCCAATAATTTCCTCTGCTATGATGTGACCGAGAAGATTAACCCCATCTGGTACGGTCATGTGTTCTGCAACGGCGGCGCTACGGTGAAAGGCGTTCCGGGATATATCGACATGAATGTAAATATACGCACTGCTCCGCAGTCATCGTTTACATTTGTGCTTTCCGATACTGAGGCAGCCGAGGAATACACGTTCCTTACATTCCATGACCGTGACGAGATAAAAGGAAATTTGCTGTTGTCCGTCGAAGATCCGCAGACCGCTAATATCCGGCGGCTTAAGGATTACTATGCACGCTTGAACCAGCAGGAAGAGAGTTCGTCAGTCTATCGCATGAATCTGCTTGTGGATGTTAATCCTCAGGCTGAGATGATTCTTGTGATGGATCCAGTGGGAGGCGACCGCATCAAAGCGAGAGGTAACGGCAACCTGAGAATGGAATATAATTCGGCTGACGAGGACTTGAAGATGTTCGGAACCTACACATTGACGCAGGGCAGCTATAACTTCACTCTTCAGGACATAATTATCAAGGACTTTTCTATTAAGCCGGGAAGTTCTATCGCATTCCACGGCGACCCCTATGCCGCGCAATTGGACATTGATGCCATATATCAGGTGAATGCCAATCTAAGCGACCTTGACGAGTCATTCCTTCAGGACCGCGACCTGAACCGCACCAATGTGCCGGTACATGCGCTGTTGAAAGTGGATGGTGAGATGCAGCAGCCCGATATATCATTTGACTTGGAGTTCCCCACTTTGACCCAGGACACTTACAGGAAGGTAAAAAGTATTGTAAGCACCGAGGACATGATGAACAGGCAGATTATCTATTTGCTGGCTTTGAACCGCTTCTATACTCCTGACTATATGGCTTCGACCACTAAAGGCAATGAGCTATTCTCGGTGGCATCATCCACTATATCCTCGCAGTTGTCCTCGATGTTAGGGCATCTGAGCGACAATTGGAGCATTGCGCCGAGCATCCGAAGCGACCGCGGCGACTTCAGCGACACTGAGGTCGACCTTGCTTTGTCAAGTTATCTGCTGAACAACAGGCTGCTTTTTAACGGTAACTTCGGCTACCGTGATAAGGCTATGAACAACAACTCGTTTATAGGCGATTTCGACATAGAGTATCTCCTCAACCGTTCAGGAAATATAAGGTTGAAAGCTTACAATCGCTACAATGACCAAAACTATTACGTGAAATCAGCGTTAACTACTCAGGGGGTGGGAGTCATCTTCAAACGTGACTTTGACAGCTTCCTTTCATTTTTGCGCCGTCTTAAAAAGAAAAAGGAAGAAACTCCTAAAAAGGAAAATGCGGAACCCGTGGATGTGCCTGACGATGACGATTGGCTGAAAATAGGCTCTAAGGACCATGATGGCGAATCCACCAAACAATAATATACAATGCAGGAATTGGAAAAAATAGTAACTGATATAAGCGGAGTATTGAGCGACTATATCCTTGTGGTGCTCCTGTTGTGCGCCGCCGTATATTTCACATGGCGAACCCGTTTTGTACAGTTCAGGATGATAGGGGAGATGTTTCGGCTTTTGGTGACATCAGTCAATCCTGACAAATCCACCAATGTCGATAAACACGAGGGGCATAATTCCGTTACGTCTTTTCAGGCATTCGCCATATCCATCGCCAGCCGTGTAGGCACCGGAAATCTCGCCGGAGTGGGAACTGCGCTTGCCATAGGCGGTCCCGGAGCCATCTTTTGGATGTGGGTTATTGCGCTCCTTGGTGCTTCAAGCTCGTTTATAGAATCTACATTGGCGCAGCTTTTTAAGATAAAAGGTGAAGGTTCTTTCCGAGGAGGTCCTGCTTACTATATTCTTAAGGGACTGAAACAACGGTGGTGGGCTGTTACTTTTGCCGTACTTATAACACTTACATTCGGACTCGCTTTCAACTCGGTGCAATCCAACACCATAAGCCACGCTTTCAGCAATGCCTACGGCGTTCCGTTCCAGTGGACAGGCATCGTGCTTACTCTACTGACGCTTATAGTGGTATGGGGCGGCATAAAGCGTATATCCCGTTTCAGTGAGATTATTGTGCCTGTGATGGCTGTCGCTTACATCATTCTTGCCATTGTGATAGTCATAATGAACATTCAGCGTATTCCCGAAATCCTCTCATTGATTATAGAAAATGCTTTTGGCTTCAATCAGGCTTTCGGCGCAACTGTAGGCATGGCTATAACCATGGGTATTAAACGAGGTCTGTTCAGCAATGAGGCAGGCGAGGGTTCTACTCCAAATGCCGCAGCTACAGCGGCGGTGAGCCATCCTGTGAAGCAGGGGTTGATTCAGGCTCTTGGAGTATTTACTGACACATTGCTCATATGCACCTGCACCGCTTTCATCATTCTATGCAGCGGACTTGTCGAGAGCGGACACGACGGAATTGTGCTTACCCAGCATGCGCTCGATGCGGAGCTTGGCGGACACGGCTACGGAGCGGTGTTCGTAAGTGTGGCAATCTTTTTCTTTGCGTACACAAGCATCATCGCCAACTATTATTACGGTGAGACAAATCTGCGGTTTATCCGCAACAGTAATGTCATGATCAATGTCTACCGTCTTGTGGTGGGTGCGATGGTCTATTTCGGTGCTGTAGCGTCACTCGATATAGTGTGGGGCTTCGCCGATATAACCATGGCGTTGATGACCATATGCAACCTTGCCGCCATAATGGCTTTAGGACGGTACGCGATTATCTGCCTCAAAGACTATCGTGCTCAGAGGGCGCAGGGCAAGAACCCGGTATATCATTCATCAACTATCCCTGAGATAGCGTCCGAAACCGAGTGCTGGGATTAAAAGGTTTTTGTTGAATCCTTTCTTAAAGCTCGTCGCATTCTTTCAGCCACAATGCGCTGCTTGCGTCGGAAGGCATTCGCCAATCGCCGCGCGGCGACAAACACACACTTCCCACTTTCGGTCCGTCAGGCAGGCATGACCGCTTGAATTGCTGCGCAAAGAAACGGCGGAAGAAGGTCCTTATCCATTTTTTGATGGTCTCGTCGTCGAATTTCCCCGAAAACGCATGTGTGGCAAGATAATAAATCTTTTTGGGCGAGAAGCCGTAACGGAGAGTGTAGTATAAGAAGAAATCATGAAGCTCGTAGGGTCCCACGAGATCCTCGGTTTTCTGTGTGATGTTGCCGGCTGAGTCAGCAGGAATAAGTTCGGGGCTTATGGGTGTGTCGATGATGTCGTAAAGGACAGTCTTCACTTGGTCGTTGTCCGAAGTTTCGGCAAACCATCTTACAAGATGCTTCACAAGAGTTTTCGGCACTCCGGCGTTTACGCCGTACATGGACATGTGGTCGCCGTTGTAGGTAGCCCAGCCGAGGGCAAGTTCCGAGAGGTCGCCTGT
>DAAL01000267.1 GCA_001701065.1 Bacteroidales bacterium GP4 | reverse complement strand
GAACCGCTCTACCTTGTCGCGCCAGTAGTTCAGATGCATTTTCAGGTAGTGGCGTTTTTGAATCATAGCATCCTTTATCTCCTTGGTTGAAGCAAAGGATGTTTTAATTCGTGCTATCTGATTGGAGTAATCCTCTATTTTATCCAGCCATCCGAGAGTGGTGATGCGCTGCATGATTGTGTCGTTGTCCACAAGTTGCGATGGGAGTAAGTTCTTCTTTACCTGACGGTTGTAGATTGAACTGCACAGGGTGAGATTGGGCTGCGAGCTATCCCCTCCGAGTGAACGCGGAATGGTGTGCTCGATGTCATACCGCGGGTTGCCGCCTATAAAGTCGGTTATTGCTATCTGTTCTCCCGTGTACAGGCATATGTGTTCCTGTTCTTCCCATAGCTGAAATTTCAGTATCTCCGATTCAGTAGGCTCAATATCCTTGCCTGTTGCATCTTTGTATAGTTTCTTGATTTTTTCAGCAAAGGCTTTATTATTAGTCTCTTTCTCGCGTTGATAGCGTTCGATGGCTTTGCGCATGTTGGCATCGTTGAGTTCTCGTGACAATTCAATGTTGATAGTTGTCGTGCGGTCGATTTTTCCTTCGTCCAAGAGCTTGTTGATGAGGTGCCGGAGCCTGAAAAGCGCACGCATAGCCATGGGGTTGCGGATGGATGATGTGCGAGGCGAACCTAACCGCAGTTCTCCCTTACTGTTTAATCCCGCCTCGGGGTACACTTCAGTGCGTGAAGGATGGTACAGCAAGTCAAGTTTGTTAAAATCGATGCCGGGTACATCCTCAAGGACTTTCCTTACGGCTTGTTCCTTTGTGATGGTCTTGTTAAGCGGATTGTTGGCGAAATTAGCTACAGTGTCACATACTGTGAGGATTATTTCATTCTTCTTCTCGGAATCATCCTTTATATAATCGGGAAGCACCTTGTTCAAGTTGGCGACAAATACCGCTTCGTCGTAGCGCATACCGGCTTTTAAATATGGCAGGATTTTCTTTATGGCACACAGGCTTAATGAGGCATAGCCCTGCGGCATCTTTACTCCGGCTAATTTTATGGCATTGTTTTCGTCCAGTTGGAGGTGTTGTGTCGCCCATTTTATGATATGGTCATCAAGATCTGATGAGAACAGCACATGCCATACATCGTTAATGATGTCATCAATGCTTTTGTTCCCGGCTTTATCGTAGCATTCCGCTATATTGGTTTTATAGTCGTCGCCGAACACATCCTTAAGCCCTGTCGTTACGGGGCATCCTGACACGGCGGTCGACATTCGGAAATTGAATTTGAATGCGCAGTCACGCGGGTCGTCTTTATAGGCGTAGTTGCCTTTACCGGCTATTTTCTTGGCTATATCCTCGAAGTCAAAAGTGGTTTTGGATTTCCTGAAAAACAGAGGTGCGATGGCATCAACCTCTTTTGCCGTTAAGGGGCGATAGTCAGCGTCCGATTGACCTTTTATCTTGATGTTGTTTATGAATGACCACATTCGGAACTCTTCGAAAAGGGGATGGGATATGGGGCAACGGCTCTTTGACGGCTCAAACACGCATTTGCCTACCAGCCCTTTCTGTGACTTCAATGGACGTTGATAGAAGATGGCTTTGTGCAGTCGCTTTATAGTTTCTTCCGAAAGCCCCTGCCGCTCACATATAGCATAGAATTCTTTCTCGGTGTGGACCAACCTGTCGGTATAGTTTGACCGGATTTTTTGTCTTTTGCCGTATAGTTTATAAAAGTATTCACCGAGGTAAGAGCATCCGGCTTTCTTTATCGCTTCGGTAAGAGAGTTTATCTCTTTCAATACTACACCGTCCGATGCCTGGGTGGAATCTTTTCGGTTGCTAAGGAATCCACGGCGTTGGGACAGATGATAGAGAGCGCGCCCAAGTGTATGCCGGTCAGTCTTGGATGCTAAGTCCAGGGTGGTGGTCAGCGCTTGATAACGTGCATGGTAGGGATTCTTGTTGATATTGTCGTCAGTGCGTTGCCACTGCATAAACTCATCGTTCAATGGGTAGATGCGTTTGTAACGCCAGTTTTGCAACTCTTCATTGCTCAGGTAAGGACACATGTCCAAGTCGATGAGTGCGTTGAGAAGCTGGATTTTGTTGATTCGGCGACGATCATAATGCCGCCGGGTTGCTCTTGCTGTAGTTCTTGCCTCTACACAAGGTTTTTCGTTGCCTTTTTCTCGGGCTACTCCTTCTTGAAAGATGTGAGAACCGTAGTCGAGCAATTGACATGAATCGTCATCGTTGCGAATGACAGTAGCCCATCCTATAGAATTCGAGCCTAAGTCTAAACCAAGATTTTTATGTGCCATGGACACTGTGTTTATTTGTTTGTAGAAAATTTTCAGCTAATTTAAATAAAAAATTTGGATTTTTCAAAAATTCGGTGTAAATTTGTGGTAATTTACATCTTATCACAATAAGGCTAAATGCCGAAGGTGGATACACCTATATCTCCGCGTACTCCGTGGAGATTTTTTTATGCCGTTACTTCGGGGCGGTTACCAGAGGGTGCGGCGGGGGAGGAGGGGGGAGTAGCGGGAGCTGAGTTGGTTGACGAGGTTGGAGAGGTTGTGGGTGAAGTGGTGTCCTGTCCATGCGCCGGTATTGGTGATTATTATCCAGCATTCGCCGTCGGGGAATCGTTCTATGAGGGTGTGGGTCGATGACAGTGTGCCGGTGCGTATCCAGTTGCCTTCAGCGGGAACGTCGTTCCAGCCGCGGCACATCTTTTCCTCTTCGTTCCACTCGGTGAGCAGTGCCACGCTTGCAGGGCTTATAACGTCCTTCACTCCGGGTTCG
>DAAL01000077.1 GCA_001701065.1 Bacteroidales bacterium GP4 | reverse complement strand
GTTTCGGCTGCCGACAGATAGATTTCAGCAAGACGGATTACCGGATAGTCGATAGGCAACTGGTCAGTAGCTGTGGGAGAAGCGTCAGGAAGAATGTTGCCGTTCTCATCCACTGCGAAGTTAGAGAACTTAACAGCCAAGAAACCGTTGTTGCCGTAATGGTCCTGATCGAGGACAGTGTTGTTGATATTGAATCCGTGAGCGGCTGTTTTCCAGTTCTTCACACGAGCATCGGGCGATACTTTGAAATCGGCGTCCCAATCGAATTTCTCCACAAACTGACGACGAGCAACCATACATTTCCATCCGTTAGTAGCGTTATAGTCGGCGGGGTCACATTGCCAGCTGTCATCAGGTTTTGATGCTGAAAGCCATGCATTGACCATGAAAGTACCGTTGGCGTAAGAACGAAGGTTAGGTTCGTTCTGAGGAATAGTCCAAAGAATTTCATTGATTCCGCCGCCGCCGGGAGCAAACTGCTTGTTGTTGTTGGCAAACAACTGAGAGTAGTTCATAGCAAGACCTGAACCTTGGAAACCTTCGCCTTTGTGACGGGCTATGATTTCATTGGCGTGCTGCACGCACTTGTCCCACATGGGAGTGCCTGTGTAAACACCGGCATTCAAGTAGAACTTAACCAAGAGAGCCTGAGCGGCATCTTTGCCTATGTAGCCGTAAGATGGAACGGAATTACCCCAGTTTGCGACAACATCCTCAAGAGTTCCCACTACATTGTTGAACACTTCAGCACGAGGAAGCTGAGGAGGCACGGCACCTACACCAAGGTTTTCATCGGCATAAGGCACGTCGCCGAAACAGTCAATAAGGTAGAAATAGCAAGCTGAACGGAGAGTCTTGGCTTGACGCACAAAATCATCGGCTTTAGCCTGCGCGCTTTCCGGCAAGTGGAAATATCCGTTGTTCACTGACGAGATAAAGTCGTTGCACAGAGCGATGTTGATTGTTAGACGTGAGTAAGTACCGAAGATGGCACGGTTATTGGCGGGAACGATACCATACTCGAAATCGCCGTAATCCACGTCAGCCACAGGCAGCCAGCAAGCTTCGTCGGAAGGAATCTCCTCCAGAATGAACATGGCGCGCTGGAAAGTGGACATACCGCCGTCAAATCCTTGCACAGCCGCATTACCGTTAACTCCGTAAGTAGCAAACTGAAGATACACATCAGCCATCACCTTGTCAAGGTAAGCTTCGGGGTCATCAGCGAATGTACCCGGAGTCACAGTATTAGGGTCAGTCGGCAACAAGTCAAGATCACCGGTACAAGAACCGAAAGCGATGCTTGACGCAACGACACCCATTGATAATATTATTTTATTTATACTTTTCATAAATTATAACTCTAATTATTTAACCTATTAGAAAGTGGCAACCAATCCGAGAGTGAATGTGATTGGACGCGGATACGGGTTGTTGTCGATACCGTCGAAGATTTCCGGGTCAATACCCTTATACTTGGTAATCACGAACGGATTCTGACATGCGCCGTACACACGGAGATTCAGCGCATTCTTCAAAAGGCTGTCGAATGTATAACCTACGGTAATATTATCGCAGCGTACAAATGAAGCGTTTTCTACGAAATAATCACTTAGAGCAAGGTTGTTGTCGGTAGTTGTGAACAGGTAAGTGTCACGCAACAGGTTGTTCAACTGGAAGCCTGATACTGCGTCAAGGCGTGAACGGTCAAACTTAGGTCCGTTGTACACGTAGTTGCCGAAGTTGGCGCGGAGCACGAAACCGAAGTCCCAGTTCTTGTAATTGAATGTATTGTTCCATGACAGTGTAACCTTGGGCTCCGGAGAGTGGTACATAATCTTGTCATCGTCATTGATGATACCGTCAGCGTTTTGGTCGACATACTGTCCGGGGATGGGGTCGCCGTTCTTGTCGTAAACCTGCTGGAATACAAGGTAAGTGAATGCAGGTTCGCCCACAAGATGGTACTGCAGACCGCCGCCGGTTCCTACAGGCACGTCACGTGCTGCAATCTGGGAAGTCTCTGCGTCACCGGTAAGTTTGGTAATCTTATTCTTGTTCCAAGCCACGTTCAAGCCGGTGCTCCAGGTGAAGTCCTGAGTAACGACGGGACGGGCTGTAATGGTAGCTTCCACACCCACATTACGGAGAGAACCGATGTTGCGGGTCATGAAGTTAGAGGTATTGAAGCCGGCTACCGGAGTGAGGGCAAGAAGGTCCTTGGTGTTACGCAAGTACCAGTCAAATGCCGCAGTGACACGGTTGTTCAAGAAAGCGAGGTCAACACCCACGTTCCATGTAGTGGTTTCCTCCCACTTGATGTTGCTGTCGTAAGGCTGCGGATAAAGAGGATTGATCCACTGTCCGTTGGTGCCTATGTACTGGAATCCCTGAGAAGTGGATTCAGTGTAAACCGGGAGATAAGGGAAATAAGAACCTATATCCTGCTGACCGGTGACACCCCATCCGAGACGGAGCTTGAAGTCGTTCATCACTTCTCTTGCGTCGCTCATGAAGTCCATGTTGATAATCTTCCATCCGAGAGCCAATGCAGGGAACAAGCCCCAGCGGTTGTCCTTGGAGAAACGTGAAGTGGCATCGTCACGAAGAGTGAATGTCAACAAGTAAGTATCGTCGAAGATGTAATTGAAACGTCCGAAGAATGACACAAGCTGCAGGCGGTTGCCCCAACGGCTCCAAGGAGCGTCATTGACAGTCTTGCCTATCAAAGCTTTGGATGATTCATCATAATTAAGAGTATAAGTTCCGTTTTCGTAAGGAATGTAACCGCCGTTGGTCACAAAACCCATAGAAGCTACATCAGTGTGGCTTCTTCCATGATAATCGAACCTCTGCCAAGAGTAACCCAACATAACGTCGAAGTTGGACTTGATGGACTCTACATTCTTCTTATAATTTACATAGAAATCAAGAAGGGTATTGCGCTGGAGTTCGTACCAGTTGTCACGGGTAGCGGCACCTGCTGCGCCAAATGAGGTAAGACCCGAGTTACGCCATGCCTGGATAGAGTTGGCTGCGATGTCGGTCTTGGAAGTGTTCTTTGATACTTGGTAACCGAGGTTGAGGTTGAAGTGAAGGTCGGGGAGGAAATGCAGAGCATAGTCAATCTGCAAGTTTCCGTTGGACTGCCACACCTGTCCGTCATGCTTGCGGTCCTTAAGAAGCTGCACAGGGTTCTGTGAAGCGTTAAGCTCAGGAGTACCGTTACCCATGAGGATATTATGGTAACCGTTGAACATTGTAAGTCCGGTGTTACCTACTGTGTTGTAAGGTGTCTTCACTGGCACTGTGGGGTTAAATGAGTAAGCACCGCCCACTGCGCCAAGGTCAGCCTCGCTGCTGTTGATGTAAGTACCGCTTGCATTGGCGTTCACTTGGAGAAGTCCGTTGAAGAATTTCGGGTTCAAGTTAAAGCCCACGGTTGTACGTTCCATGTTAGAGGTGTCCACGATACCTTGGCTGTTGGTATAGGACACGTTCACACGGTAAGGAAGCACACCGGCTTGTCCGCCTACGCTCAAGTCATAGTCCTGAGAGAAAGATGTGCGGAGCACTTCGTCTTTCCAGTTGGTGTCGGCATCGCCGAGCATTGCGATAGCTGCATCGGTGCCCACACGGTTGCGTACTATGTCAGAGAACTCTGCGGCGTTCATTACGTCGAGAGTCTTGCGTGCGGTGTTAAGATGCCAGTTTGCCGCAAAGTTTACCTGAGGCTTGCCTGAGTGACCTTTCTTGGTGGTGATGATGATGACAC
>DAAL01000088.1:11819-12006 GCA_001701065.1 Bacteroidales bacterium GP4 | reverse complement strand
CACGTATCGACATGAACGACCGTGTTTACCGCACAAAGAAGGAGAAATATGCGGCGGTAATCGATGAGATAGTACGTCTTGTGGAAGAAGGCCGTCCGGTGCTTGTGGGTACGACATCGGTGGAAATTTCGGAATTGCTTTCCCGAATGCTTACACTCCGCCACATTCCCCACAATGTGCTGAACGC
>DAAL01000088.1:8809-11652 GCA_001701065.1 Bacteroidales bacterium GP4 | reverse complement strand
CAATTCCGAAATTTCCACCGATGTCGTCAAGGCGACCCGGGTTCATCAGTGTTCTACCTCTCGTTTGAGGACACATTGATGCGACTTTTCGCCGGTGACCGTGTGACAAAGATGCTCGACACCCTCGGTGTGAAGGAAGGCGAGATGATTGAATCCAAGATGGTGAACCGCGCCATCGAGAACGCGCAGAAACGTGTGGAAGAAAACAACTTCGGCATCCGTAAACGCTTGCTTGAGTACGACGACGTGATGAACAAGCAACGTCAGTACATCTACAGCCGCCGCCACCACGCTTTGATGGGCGAACGCATAGGAATCGACATCAACAACATGCTTTACGACACAGTGGAGAATATCGTGAATACTTATGATAGCCCCACTGACTACTCTGACCTCACAATGGAACTTCTCAAGGTATTTGCCATAGAAGCTCCGTTCAGCGAGGAAGAATTCCGTTCAATGCCGCGACAGGAAGTATTCGACCGTATTCTTGCCGATGTCCACGAGGCATTCAAGCGTAAAGGCGACCGCATTCTTGAAATCACAAGCGGTCCGGTGAAAGAACTGGTGGAAAACCGCAATGCGCAAGGACGTTTCATGGTGCCTATCACTGACGGTAAACGCATATTCAACCTTCCATGCGACATACGCGAGGCTTACGACACCGAAGGACGCTCCATCCTTAAGGAATGGCACAAGGCAATCCTTCTCGTCACTATCGACGAAATATGGAAAGAGCACCTGCGCGAACTTGACCAGTTGCGCCAGTCGGTTCAGAATGCATCCTACGAGCAGAAGGATCCGCTTGTAATATATAAGGTAGAATCATTCCATCTCTTCGAGAGCGCCATGAACACACTCAACGTAAAGGCTGTGTCGGCTCTCATGAGAGGACAGATATTCATTCCCCAGCCACAGGCACCGAGAGCTTCCGATGCGCAGCTAAGCTCAGAGCGCAATGCTCCGGCGGCTCCTCGCCAGCCCGAGATGAAGGAAGCGGCTCCCGAACGCAAAAACGACTATAGCAACTACCGCACGAGCAAGGAAGCTTACCCCGGTGCGGAAGCTCAGCGTCGTGCCGCTGCCGCTCCCCAGGGAGAGCAGCAACACCGCACTCCTATAGTGAATTCGCCTAAGGTGGGACGAAACGATCCCTGCCCTTGCGGTTCAGGTAAGAAATTCAAGAACTGCCACGGCAGAAATCTATAATCTTCACTTTTTTATCAATATTTTGCTATGAAGTATTTAATTCCGGTTATAGCTATGGCTATTATGTCATCATGTGCGTCGAAGCCGGAGCTTAAGTATCCGCAAGCTCCAACTTCCGACACAAAAGACACCTATTTTGACCTCACAGTGGAGGATAAATTCCGTCCGCTGGAGAATGACACGTCGGCTGAGACCCAAAAGTGGGTGGAGCAGCAACGTGAAGTTACTGAAAACTATCTCGCTCAGATTCCGTTCCGCGAGGACTTGAAGAAACGTCTTACCGCGCTTATGGACTACCATAAACCGGGAATGCCCTCAAAAAAGGACGGCTGGTACTATTTCTATGAGAATAACGGGCTTCAGAACCAGTCGGTGCTGTACCGCACCAAGAAATTGGGCGATACTCCCGAAGTGTTCCTTGACCCCAACACTCTCAGTGATGACGGCACGGTGGCTTTAACCGGAATATCCCTGTCCAATGACGGTAAATACACAGCCTACACCATCTCCCGAAGCGGCTCGGACTGGACTGAAATCTACGTGATGGACACCGAGTCCAAGAAATTGCTTGATGACCACATCGAGTGGGCTAAGTTCACAAGCGCGGCTTGGGAAGGCGACGGATTCTATTACAGTGCCTATAACCGTCCGGAGGAAGGAAAGGAATTCTCCAACTCCAATGAAAACCACCGCATCTATTATCACAAAATAGGCACTCCTCAAAGCGAGGACACCTTGGTATTTGAGGACACCAAGAATCCGCTTCACTTCCACGGCGCGTTCCTCTCCGATGACGAGTCGGTGCTCTTCGTGTCTAAATCAGGTGCAGGTCTTGGAAACGGAATCCTCCTGAAGGACCTCCGCAAGAAAAATTCGCCTTGGGTGGTTATGGAAGAGTCACAGGACTACGAGATAAGCCCGCTGGATGTGATAAACGATACCATCTACATCTTCACCAACTACGGTGCTCCGCGCTACCGCCTGATGAAGGCACCGCTGTCCAAGCCGCAGAAGTCCAACTGGACCGAGTTTATACCCGAGGCCGAAGGAGTGCTCGTGGGAGCGCAATTTGCAGGCGACAACATGATTCTGACTTACGATGTCGATGCTTATAACAAGTCCTATCTTTACGACAAGCACGGCAAGCTCATCCGTGAGATCGAATTGCCTTCGATGGGATCGGTAGGCTTCTCTTCAAGCAACAAGCATGACGAGGTATTCTATGCCTTCGATTCATTCACTTCACCCTCTTCTATCTATAGCTACAACATGGAGAACGGTGAATCGGAATTGTACAAGGCAGTAGAGATTCCGGGTGTCAAAATGGACGACTATGTTACCGAACAAGTGTTCTACCCGTCGGCAGACGGCACTAAAGTACCCATGTTCATCACTTATAAGAAAGGACTTGAAAAGAACGGTAAGAACCCGGTTTACTTGTACGGTTACGGCGGCTTCAACGTCACACTCAACCCCGGATTCTCGGCACAACGCATGTTGTGGCTTGAAAACGGCGGCATCTACGCTCAGGCTAATCTTAGAGGGGGCGGCGAATACGGTGAACCGTGGCATCTCGCAGGCACCAAGCTTAACAAGATGAACGTGTTCAATGACTTCATAGGCGCAGCCGAGTA
>DAAL01000088.1:0-8666 GCA_001701065.1 Bacteroidales bacterium GP4 | reverse complement strand
CATCTCTTCACTATAGGATGGAACTGGGCATCGGACTACGGCACAAGTGCTGATTCGCCTGAAATGGCTAATTACCTCCACAGCTACTCACCGCTACACAACATAAAGAATGACGGCACTCCCTACCCTGCCATTATGGTCACTACAGCTGACCATGACGACCGTGTGGTTCCGGCTCACTCGTTCAAGTATGCGGCGCAGCTTCAGGAAAGCAACACCGGTGACGCTCCCAAGATTATCCGAATTGATTCCAAGGCAGGTCACGGAGCCGGCAAGCCGGTGTCGAAAGTGATAGATGAGTATGCCGACATCTATTCATTCATCTTCTACAATCTGGGATTGAAACCTAAAGTTAAAGAATGACTTATTCCCTGAAAATAATTGGACCTATATTCGCAGTGCTCTCACTTACCGGTTGCTTTACCGGTATTGAGAGCACTCCGAAAATTACAGCCAATGATGTCAAGAAAGAGAAAGTCGTAACAACACCCGAGGAAAAGTATCTTGAGGACATTAAGCCTGTGCCGTTCGGCAAGTGGGAACCCGGCAAACTGTTTTTTGTCACTGACGACAAAATCAGCCTGGCTTTAGAACCGTCAGGCGCAGAACCGCCTAAGACAGGCACAATCCTAAGTTACGTGGAATATGCGCCGGTACTGGCATTGACCGGCGAAAATGAAACTCAGCTTAAATTTCTTGATTCCAAAGGGAATTCGGTATATTACCGGGTAAACGTAAGTCCGGAAGAACTCAAAACCCGTGATAAAATAGACATCCCGTTTACTATTGAGATGTCGATAGTGGATGGCGTGCGCGAAAAGCTTTTAGGGAAAACAATGTATGTGCGCACATCGCACTGGTATGACAACAAAGGCGATTCCCGCCGAGGCATGAAATTCATTCCGGTGGAGATTACCGATATCCAGCCCGGAAACATGGTATATCCCGTGAAGATTTTCTTCAATACTCCCACAGCACCCGATACTCAGCCTTACTTGCTGATGTCAGTGGGAGAAAACACCAAGAGCGGACGTTCTTTCGCGTCATTGTTCTATTTTGACAATCCGCATAAACTTTATCCCTCCATATCCGACGAAAACTGGGAACTAATAACAAAGGGGATTGTTAAACAATATATGACTCGTGAAGAATGTAGACTTGCGCTGGGCGCGCCCAACACAGTTGACCGCCATGCCGGAATAAGCACGCTTCAGGAACGGTGGGGTTATGAGAACGGCATTTACCTTATTTTCGATGACGGTCTTCTACAGAGCTTCCGACGCTAAAATTCATTAAACACCCTCCAAGAATGAGAATTATTGAAAATTTCGATCTTGCTCCACTCACCACTTTCCATCTGCCGGCACAAGCCCGATGGTACGGCGAATATAGCTCGTTTCCCGAGCTTAAAAGCATTCTTAACGACCCTCGGTTCTTCTCTCTGAAATGGTTTCACATGGGCAGCGGCAGCAATCTTTTGTTCACCTCCGATTTTGACGGATTAGTACTTCATTCGGCAATGAAAGGTCTGGAGATAAAGGACGATGACGGCACCACAGTGAAGGTGGAAGTAGAGTCAGGCGTGGTATGGGACGATTTTGTCCGTTGGACTATCGACCATGACCTTTATGGAGCGGAGAATTTAGCTATCATTCCCGGCGAAGTAGGAGCATCGGCAGTGCAGAATATCGGAGCTTACGGAGTGGAAGTAAAAGATATTATATTCGAAGTAACTACTTATGACACCCTCAAAGAGGAAATTGCCATTTTCAGTAATAAGCAGTGTCAGTACGCTTACCGTGACAGCTTTTTCAAGCATTGCGCAAGCCGTTACATAGTCCTCAGCGTGACTTTCGCTTTATCCCGGACACCTCACTTCTCGCTTGAATACGGTCCGCTTAAGCAACTGAAAGAAAAAGACAGCTTAACTCTTAAGGAAGTATATGACACTATTGTCGATATACGCAATTCCAAACTGCCTAATCCTGACAAAATAGGAAGCGCAGGCTCTTTTTTCAAAAATCCGGTAGTCAACAAAGCCAAGTTCGACGGTCTTGAAGCGACCTATCCCGGCATTCCGCATTACGAGGTGGGGAAATTGTACAAGATACCCGCCGGATGGCTCATAGAAAATGCCGGTCTTAAAGGACTGTCGGTAGGCAAAGCGCAAGTGTACCCCAAGCAGTGTCTTGTGTTGGTAAACAACGGAGGCGCAACGGCGAAGGATGTATTGCAGCTGTATCAGCATGTGGTGAATGTAGTCGACAAGAAGTACGGAATACGCTTGTCGCCTGAAGTAAATATAATCCGCTGATGATGAAACTTCGATTTTTAGGTACCGGAACATCGACAGGAGTGCCGCTGATAGGCTGCACATGCCCCACTTGTATATCCACTGATACCCATGACAAGCGACTGAGGGCTTCGGCTATCCTTTCGGTGGAGGGAAGGAACATCCTGATTGACTGCGGACCTGATTTCCGCCAACAAATCATTGATGCAGGAGCGCCCGATCTCACAGCGGCGTTGATTACACATAGCCATTACGACCATGTGGGAGGCATCGACGACTTGCGCCCATATTGTTACCGAGACAACGGATTTCCCCTGTTCTGCAAGAAGGATGTAGCCGACGACCTGAGAGCACGTGTACCCTATTGTTTTAAAGAACATCCTTATCCTGGAGTTCCCATTTTCAATATCCATGAGATAGATGAAAATAACCCTTTCTTTATTGAGGGGATAAAAGTAACTCCACTCCCTGTGGTTCATTTCAAACTGCCCATCGTGGGATTCCGCATACACAATTTCGCCTACATCACCGATGCCAAGACCATTCCGGCATCGACATTGAAACTGATTGAGGGCGTTGACACCCTGGTGCTGAATTCTCTGCGAAAAGAGGAGCATCTTAGCCACATGTCGCTGTCCGAATCACTTGACATAGTGGCAAAAGCATCGCCGCGAATAACCTATCTCACGCATCTCGCCGATAGAATGGGACGGCATTCTGACATTGAGAATGAACTTCCTCACAATGTCAGAGTAGCTTATGACGGGCTTGAAATAATCATCCCTGATTAAACTTTATTCTCGCTCAGGTGTCCTATTTATATATGATTTGTATACTCTAAAAACTACAGAACTATGAATAAATTTAATCTTTTTATAGTCGCATCAGTGTTTATAGGAGCGACGACATCATGTAACCTTTTTAAATCGTCCTCCACTCCAACCTATGAACCGGAAGTTGAAACTGATATAAAATCCACCCCTTCCATGAGCCAAGCCGATGCCGAGAACATGATTGACGGTGAATGGACTGTATATTCCGTCAACAACAAGAAAGTTGCGGGCGAGTCACGTCCCTACATCACATTCAATTCCGCCGACCACCGCATATACGGCTCCAACGGATGCAACGTAATAAACGGCGATTATACTCTTAAAAACGGTTCGTCGATTCAAATATCCAATGTGATATCGACAATGATGGCTTGTCCTGACGCTCCTTACGAGCAGGCTATAAACAAGGCAGTAAACGACACCCGTAGCTTTATTATCCAGAAGTCGGGACATGAAAGCTACCTTGACCTGCGTGACAATGCCGGCAAAACCTTGATGGTGCTTCGTCGTCACAACATGAACTTCCTGAACGGGTCATGGAAAATAGTCAAAATCGACGATAAGGCAGTAAAGAACCCTGATGTGGAAATGGTGATTGACATTCAGGAACAACGTGTGCACGGTAACACCGGATGTAATATCCTCAACGGTTCTCTGCTTATTGATCCTGACAAATCCAACTCTATCCAGTTCCAGAATCTTGCCACAACCAAGATGATGTGTCCTGACACCGCCACTGAGACTTCATTCCTTGTGGCATTGGAAAGCGTGGAATTTGCAAAGAAAGGAAAGCATGACACCATACTGATGTATGACAAGGACAACAATCCTATCCTCGTCCTCGAAAAAATCAAACCCGAAAACGAATAACCGAAATCAGTATCGCTGATATACAACAAGCGGGCACTGTCATTGATAGCAGTGTCCGCTTGTTAGTTTTTTGAATTATTTGTTATATCGTTCCCAGGTCCAAAACTCATAGTAGCCGAAAGCATCGTGTCCATCCCATTCATCTTCAGAGGGATCATCGTAATCAGATGGGATGGCATATCTTCTCCATACAATCTTATTTTCAGATAAATATTCAACCCTCATTTCTTCTTCTTGTACCCCTTTAACACCGGCATAAATCCATCCATTTTTGTATGACCAAGTAAAAGCACCACCATCTTTCTTCTGCTCATAAAGTTCAGGACTTCCATATACAATACCGGTACCATCAGCATTTACGATGAAAATGTCGTTATCTCCATCTTGTGCCCATACTCCAACCACAATATTAAGCAAAATATCTTTGTCGCTATCCGTAGTCTCCTCAAAATAAACTTTCTCAATATCTTCAGTTGACACTATCACTTTTGAACCGTCGTTCTTCAATATCACCATATTGTAATCAATGGCAGACAAACAGATATAAGAAAGGAATGCAATTCCTAACATAATAATTCTATATTTCATTTTTTGATAATTTTAAAAGTTCTATCTTTAATTTTCAACATATATAATCCGCTATTTAAATCAGCGATAGATATCTTCCACGTATCGCCTACAGAAGTTATTACCGGTGTAAACTCTCTACCATCCAATGTATAAAGCCTTATATCGCTCAGAGTTATAGTCCCGTTTGTTGTCATCTCAAATTCATCATTGGACACCCTTTTAATCGTAGCATTGTCAGAATCGATATTGATAATAGCCGAAGTTGATTCGCCAAATTCCAACAATACAATTTCATCAAACGCATAGCTGTAACGATCCGTTTTTAATTCTACCTCCAAGCCTTCCGAATTAAACGTTATGACCGGATTATCCTCCAATAGATAAGCCTTTTTTGAGCCGTCCTTTGTCTCAAAAATCACAGAAGGATTAGTAGCCTGTAAATCGGGGGCAAACATTAGCACCGACAATGCGGCAATCCTTCCCATAATCGGGATTTTCTTTCTCATGTTAAATATTTTAGTTTTGTGCACGATTGCCATAATGTAACTGCATAAAAAAAGCGCAGACTTTCGTCATACGCAGTCTTGGCTCACCACAAGCCATAATAATCCTATGAGAAAGTCCGCACCGTATGGCACGTACTCACAGATTATTATTATAGCTCATTTTTATGTCGAGGTGGTGATTCTGACTGCGATTGAGCTTAATATTTTTATATCGTTCCCTTTAGAACGATGCCTGCAAATTTAGTCATAAAAATCATAAACAGAAAGAAATCCTATCATTTAAATCGATTTTTAACGAAAAATCCTATCTCATTATTTCTTTACAAGTCCTGCAATCAGTCTCGTAAAATCGGTTATATCACCGTTTACACTTCCCTTTTCAAGTGCTGCCATATATTCCTTACGTTTTTCCAACGGAACTATTGTCCATGGATACCCCCCGGAGGCAAGCATCGTATTGAGAATGAAACGCCCCATGCGTCCGTTTCCATCCATATATGGATGAATGAACACAAACATGAAATGTCCTAGAACTGCCCTGACCCGCGCATCAGGCTCAGCACTTATAAGATTGAACAATTCAGGCATTGCATCTGACACTGCCCGTGGATTAAGTGGTATATGTTGAGAACCCCTAATATACACCTGAGTAGTTCTATAGCCTATAAGGTCGGATGCTGAAAGGATGCCGGCAGTGACAAATGGCATCCACATCTGTCGATACCATCGTGAATGATCCTCTTCCACTACTTCACCGGCATTAGCGCCTCCCAGAATTCTTTTCACAGAATTCTTAACCGCCAGAAATGCCTGATAGTACCCACGAGCCACCAATGCACTCTTGTGCTCCTTATCCTCACCTTCCGGTTTCCAGTTCCCCGACCTTACTTTTTCAATAAGCTCTCTTGATACTTGGTAACCTTCAATGGAAAGGGAATGATAGGCATCCTCAAGATATTTCTCATCTATGTTTTCAAGATATGAATCTATGTTAACATGCGACTCCGGCTTCTCCGGGAAATTGGCTATCACTTGCTCTCTCATATTATTCCACATCATCTTCATACGTGCCACATATGGCGATTTAACGAGAGACAGTTCTCTCTCAGTGTCAGCCGAGAAAGGATTCTCTTCAGTGACGGCATATCCAAAATCTTTCATAGTAGAAAGAATTTCATCCGCAATCTCAGTTTTGCCGATACTTCTTAATGCCCCGATAATGCGTCCTGCTCTAGTAGTGGCACCATTAGTCGTCAATACCTTCAGTAGTTCGGTTGCGCTGTCAATCATCGAAAGGCATATCCGTGCTGACATAGTATCACCGGAATAATATGAAGGCGATGCGTACACCAACGCCGATTCAAGACTATAGAGTTGAATCCCATATACAGGCTCTGTCACTATGCTTTGCGGGAGTGCGGATTTAAGGGGTAACATACTGTGACCATAGGGGAGACTGACAATATTATTGCTTGCTTTAGGCGACTTAAGTATCAGTTGAGAAGGGACAGTTGTCTTTCCCGAATGGAAATCAAGTGATGATTCAGCAGATAGGCACCACTCCGCTCCAAAACGTGAATCGGCATAAGCGCGTATAAAATGCCAGTATGAAGTATACCATACAGTTGTGTCGCCTTCACTCCCGGGTCGAGAAGGAATATACCATCCTTTCATCACCTCTTGCAGCCAGCCATTGTCAAGCAGACGCTTCAGATGTGTACGCGACAGCTCTTCCGTCCCGCATAAGATTAAGTTTGGATTCTTATTCTGAAGTTTCCGTAACTCTTCAAGCGAGTTTGCTAGTAGTTCTTGAATGTTAGCCATACCGTTGAGTTTATTTCAAAACAGAGTTATTAGTTTTATTTACTCCGGATTACTAGTTTTTGCTGATTTAGAGTTACTAGTTTTTATCAATTCCGGATTACTAGTATTTATTAATGGAGAAATACTAGTATTTATTGCAAATTTAGTCATAAAAATCATAAACAGGAAGAAATATTAAAATTTTTCTTTGTGAGGATTCAATAAAAAAGGTGCTGATAGAGGGAAATCAGCACCTTTTTATGTATAAGTTCATAATACTAAAAGCGGTTCGCTTGCCGCTTCTTAGAACAAGCTCCAGCTGACGGTAAGACCCGCCATAACTATCGCTACCATCGACATAAGTTTGATAAGGATGTTAAGACTCGGACCGGATGTGTCCTTGAATGGGTCACCCACAGTGTCACCCACAACAGTTGCCTTATGTACATCACTGCCTTTACCGCCGAAGTTGCCTTCTTCTACATATTTCTTGGCATTGTCCCATGCACCGCCCGAGTTTGCCATGAACACAGCAAGCACGAATCCGGCAGAAAGTCCGCCTACGAGAAGACCGATAACACCCGGCACACCGAATATAAGTCCCACAAGAATAGGAGCGATAATGGCAAGAACCGACGGGAACACCATCTCACGCTGAGCACCCTTGGTGGAAATCTGCACACAACGCGCATAGTCAGGTTCAGCCTCACCGGTAAGAATACCCTTTATCTCACGGAACTGGCGACGTACTTCCTCCACCATGTGGGCGGCGGCACGACCTACGGCATTCATGGTCAATCCACAGAACAGGAACGCCATCATACTACCGATGAACATACCCGAAAGCACTTTAGGATTCATCAAAGTAACATCGTAGTAAGTCATAAAGTCAGTAAACGAAGCTTCATGTATCGGCTTAGCCATGTCTCCGATATTAATAGCAGTTTGACCAAGGCGACCGAGTCCAATACGTATTTCCTCAATATAGGAAGCAAGAAGAGCAAGACCGGTCAACGCAGCGGAGCCGATAGCAAATCCTTTACCGGTAGCGGCTGTAGTGTTGCCAAGAGAGTCAAGAGCATCAGTGCGACGACGCACTTCAGGACCAAGTTCGCTCATCTCGGCATTACCGCCGGCATTGTCAGCGATAGGACCGTAAGCGTCAGTGGCAAGGGTTATACCCAAAGTGGAAAGCATACCCACAGCAGCGATACCTATACCGTAAAGACCCATACCAACATTAGTAAAGTCATATCCGGCAGCCAACCAGTAAGAAAGAATGATACCAACCACTACGGCAAGCACCGGAATAGCGGTAGAGACCATACCAAGACCGATACCTGAGATAATCACTGTAGCAGGACCGGTAGTGCCGCTTTCAGCAAGCTTCTTGGTGGGTGCATAAGACTGAGAAGTGTAATATTCGGTAGAACGACCGATAACTATACCTACCAACAATCCTATCACTACGGCAAAAGAGATGTTCACCCAATTTGTGATGTTAAGCAACCACAGAATAAGGAATGTGGCGGCAACAATCAGAATAGAACTGAGGTTAGTACCCATCGACAACGAATTCAAGAGGTCCTTCATGGTGGCATTTTCCTTAGTGCGCACCGAGAAGATTCCTATAATGGAGAGAACGATACCCACTGCGGCAATCAACATAGGAGCCAATACCGCCTTGAACTGCATCACAGTGTCGCCCGAAGTCATGAAGGCAGCCGCACCCAGCGCAGCAGTGGCAAGGATAGAGCCGCAATAAGACTCATAAAGGTCAGCACCCATACC
>DAAL01000125.1:3422-5272 GCA_001701065.1 Bacteroidales bacterium GP4 | reverse complement strand
GCATAAAGCGCGCGAGACCGGATAATATAGTTTTCACCTATCAGGGCGACGGCGACCTTGCCGCCATAGGCACCGCCGAGTCCATCCATGCCGCCAACCGCGGAGAGAACATCACGATAGTGTTCATCAACAACGGCATCTACGGCATGACAGGAGGTCAGATGGCTCCCACCACCCTCGAAGGGATGAAGACATCCACCACGCCTTACGGGCGACGGGTGGATCTCAACGGCTATCCTCTCAACATGGGCCCCATCTTCGCCGGGCTTGAAGGCACGTGCTATGTGACCCGCCAGTCAGTCCACACCCCCGCCAATGTGCGTAAAGCCAAAGCTGCCCTCAAGCAGGCGTTCCGCAATTCCATGGACGGTCTCGGCACTTCGGTAGTGGAGATTGTGAGCACCTGCAACTCAGGATGGAAAATGACTCCCCATGAATCCAACAAGTGGATGGAGGAAAACATGTTTGCTCATTATCCTCTTGGTGACCTCAAAAATACTGTAAAGCAATGAAAGAAGAGATAATAATAGCAGGATTCGGCGGACAAGGAGTGCTTTCGATGGGTAAAGTCCTCGCCTACGCCGCGCTCATGAACGACCTTGAAGTGACATGGATGCCGGCTTACGGACCGGAACAGCGCGGAGGCACCGCCAATGTCACTGTGATTCTAAGTGATTCGCCCATCAGTTCGCCGGTTCTCGACTCTTACGATGTGGCTGTGGTGCTGAATCAGCAGAGCCTTGATAAGTTTGAGCCGAAAATCAAGCCCGGAGGAGTGCTCATCTATGACTCCTACGGCATCCATCACCGTCCCGAACGCACTGACATCGAAATCCACGAGATAAAAGCCATGGATGCGGCTATGGCTATGGGTAACGTGAAGACTTACAACATGATTGTGCTCGGCGCGCTTCTGGAGCTTCGCGGACTGGTGCCAATGGACGCTGTGATGCGCGGAGTGAAAAAGAGTAAATAATATGTGAAGATACTTTANNAAAAAGACGCTTCCCGAGCGTCACCACCATCTGCTGCCCCTTAACGAAGAGGCTATCATGCGCGGAAAGGAACTGGTGAAATAGCCAGATGTGAAAAAAAGTTATATACACAGTTATTCTGTGAATATTAATTAAGGGTTTTAGGTCATCTGAAACCCTTTTTTTAACTTTGTATATGAGA
This sequence comes from Bacteroidales bacterium GP4, assembly GCA_001701065.1. Classification (GTDB taxonomy): domain Bacteria; phylum Bacteroidota; class Bacteroidia; order Bacteroidales; family Muribaculaceae; genus Muribaculum. Next base: position 4,096 of record DAAL01000125.1, on the reverse strand, counting down.
ATGACACAGGATTGTGTTAACCTGGATTTAATGTTAAAGTATCTTCACATATTATTTACAATATTGTTCATCGGCGGCGGAGCCGCGTCGGTGGATGCTGTGTCGCCGTTGACCGGCACTGAAGTTCCTGATTTTGCCGTCAGGGACATTGCGTCCATCAACTCCTGGACTCCCGAGCTTCCGGCGTTGCAGCCCGTGCAGCCTGTGGAGGAGTCGCCTGAGTACATCGATGACCTTATATCTTACGCCAAGAACTATATAGGACTTCATTACCGCCGGGGAGGCAAGACTCCAAAGGGATTTGACTGTTCCGGCTTCACAAGCTATGTGTTCAAGCAGTTCGGGCTTCCGCTCAATGCTTCGTCACGCAGTCAGTACACTCAGGGCGACCACATCATAAAGGAGGAGCTTCTTCCGGGCGACTTGGTGTTTTTCAGCGGACGGCGCGGCGGCACACGTAGTGTGGGGCATGTGGGCATTGTCGTTGAGGTCGATGCCGACGGTACCTTCAAGTTTATCCATTCCGCAATCAGCAGCGGCATCACTATCTCTGATTCCACCGAACCTTATTACCGCAGTCGTTACGTAGGCGCTCGCCGTGTAAGATAAAATCGTGCGCTCAATATCTAATTTTGTAATAAAGTGAATGGATTATTCCCTTCGGGAAATTGATA
>DAAL01000125.1:0-3394 GCA_001701065.1 Bacteroidales bacterium GP4 | reverse complement strand
ATTTAATTGTTAGCACCGCATTGAGCGTAGCGAAATGTGGTGTCGGGGGATAGGCAGTCGTATCGCGAACATCGAAGATGTTCCGTAATTGTGCCCGATAAAGAAACATCTGTGGTGTTTACCGGCAGATTCGCTATGACATTTGATAGATTCGTAAAGGATAAGATGAAATATTGAGAATTTTTAAGTAACTTTGGCTATAGAATAAATAACGTTGAATAGTCAGCTATAAATAAAGATGATTTATGGTACAAAAAGCACGTGAATGCCCCCATTGTCACCGTTTGGTCTCGATCGGTACTTGTTCGACATACCTTTTGCGGGGAACAGCGTACACCATACACTGTGACCATTGCAATATAGAACTGGCACTGGTTAAAGAACCTGTGCCGTTCAAATGGTGTCCACTTATGGGCTTTCTTAGTGGAGTGATACCTGCTGAATATTTTTTGTATATTAAGAATCTCGGACTTGCCCGGTCTTTGTCATATGCCGCGGTGTTTGGTGTTTTCGGACTTGCTATAATAGTGGTGTTGACATTCCAACGAAGTTATTTTAAGATAGTACATAATTAATTCATTCTAAGTATATTATGGAAAGTAAGATAAAAGGATTAAATTATATAGTGATTCTTATAATTTCGATATTATTGTTGATTTATCCCATCTATTCTTTGGTATATGAACACCGCTGGCAATCGGTGATTCTGATGCTTATTCTTATTGCATTTGCGTCAATCAGTGTAATCAAAATCGTTAAAACCGGAAAATCAAAATAAGATAGCATCCCTATTGAAGTATTAATATCTCATAATAATACAATACAACTCCATATATACCGCCAACCTTTTGGCAATAAACCCAAAGGGCTTAATAATCTTAATGTTTAATTCAAAATTTGGAATTATTCTTATTACAGAAAAGTATGGGAATTTATGGAGTTATGGAACATTATTCAATTTATTCCGCAGGAATAGTCCCGTATATAGCCCGGTAATGAGCGTCAGCGAATTGCCGGGAAATGGAGATGCGGGATTTTGTTTCTGAAAGAATCGTCCTCGTGCGATTGATGATGATTCCTGACGGAAACATTGCATTTTTCCCATCCTGTCCGGACAATTCACTTCGTTCATTGCCCGGCTATACAATGGATTATTCCCTTCGGGAAATTGATGATTGCGTCGTGTAGAATGAAAATCCGCCAAATCACTTAATGGGATTCCGCCAAACCACTGAAATAAAAATCTTGAAGAAAAGATTTGAAAAATTTACCGGTTTCTAAATCTATTTTCATAAATTTGCGTCATTATATTAGTGAACTAATATAAACTTTATTGCCGGGTGTTGAACACGGCGGTATTTATCACATAATTTTGCAGGATGAAAACTAAAATTATTCTTTCGCTTGTCGCGCTGATGCTGTGTTGCGCGGCTCTGTCCGGTAAAAATCCTATTGTGTGGGACAATCCTGTGGTGGGATATTCCAATAGGTCGGAATCGGTTGTCTCCATCACTAAGGTAGAGCTGCATCCTGACAGTGCGGTAGTGTGGATGCATGTGGAGTATCCTCACGGTTACTGGATCGAAATGGGTTCCAATATATTTCTGCGCACTGAGCAGGGCGATTATAAGGTGAAGAATGCCACTGTTGTGGAGCTTGACAAGCAATTTTTGATGCCTGACAGCAATATGGTGGACTTCGCTATGACCTTCGAGGCTCTTCCTGCGACTGTGAAGAATTTTGACTTCATTGAGCCGGGAGGATGGATTATCCGTAACGTGCGAGACAGTGATTATCGTCCCGAAGGAATCGCCGACACTTATTGGCGCGACGATGCCACCGGCGACTGGTTGATAGGCTTCGGCAAGGATGTGGCGGTGTATAAGAACCGCTTTTGGGATATAAAAGAACTTAAAGAGAAGAAGGGAAGTTACACCATGACCCTTGTGGACGGTATCGAGTCGCTGCCTGTGAAAGTGGGCAAAATGAAGAATGACCGACGACGCATCAGCGTGGGCGATGACCGTCAGGCTGAATGCTCTATTATAACAGGTAAATCTCTTCCGGCATATCCGCAGTATGACCCTACGACAGGATTTAAGGACACCGGTTACCGCGAAGGCGACAGCGTGACCATAGTGGGATGGTGGAAGGATATGCCCCGGGAGGAATGGAATCACGGGAATGAGTGGAAGCTGTCGATAGGCAACCTCATAACAAATAATCAGGACACGTATTCATGCCGGATGGACAGTCTTGGACGGTTTGTGCTCAAAATGCCGTTGCTTAACACCGCCGAGGTGTTTGTGGATTGGGAACGTTCCGGAATGCGCATGGTGCTTGAGCCGGGAGAAACTTATTTCTTGCTCTATGATTTTTTTACTGGTCAACAACTTATCATGGGTGAAAATTCGCGGCTGCAGAATGAACTTTTATCATTTGATAAGATCAAGCACCGTCAGCTGTATGGGAGGAAACCAAATGGTTTAAACCATGACGAGCTAATGGAACTGATCACGGAGGCTGACAGCGTGAAGGCTTCGGAGCTTGCCGAGCTTGACAGGCAGATAGCGGAATATCCCACACTTTCACAGCGTTACCGTGACTTTGTAGAAGGTGAATGCAATGTGAATATGGGATGTGACCTGATGCAGATGCGTTTTTCGGCAAAGAGATTTGATGTGCCTGACGAGTATTTTGGTTTCGTGAATAAAGAGGTGTGGCGCAAGATTGATAAACCATATACCCTGCACGGAAGCTTTTCTATTTTTATGGGTGACTTCTTTGATGAGCCCAAGACGACGAATTTCAACATGGCTGACGTGGTGGTGTTCTCGTTGCAAAAGGAACTCGACATCATCAGCCTGCTTGCGGATGAGGGAAAAATGGTATTGACCGACAGTGACCGTATAGTGCTTTCACGTATGGACGATGGTGCCAAGGTATTGAAGGACAGTCTTAATCTATTGACTGACGGCAATAATACAGTGATGATTCAAAAGATGGTGGATAAGGTACTCGCTGATACTGTACTTCGCAATAAGTACAATAAGATAAAAACTCCATATCTTACGCTTATTCAAAATGAGGGTGAGCTATACGATTATAAAGAAACGGCATCCATCCTTGATTCTTTGACTTCCGACCGGGACATCAGGGACTTATATCTCGCCAAAGTGTTTTATGAGAGGTTGGAGAATGCTAACCAACCGCTTAATGATTCGGAGCTGGCTTATATGGAAAGAGAGGTCCGGCTTCCGGTTGCTAAAAGGGTGGTCCGTGAAAAGAACGATGCCTATTTGGCATTGGCTGACCGGGACATCTCTGCCGAGAAGAGCTTGACTGTGGCTAAGGATGTGAGCGGTATGAGCGACGGAGAGCAGATAATGCGTGA
>DAAL01000119.1:155-6641 GCA_001701065.1 Bacteroidales bacterium GP4 | reverse complement strand
ACAATCGTTATGAAACACCCTCTAAGTTTCAATTTTAGATAAAACGGTCGGTTTTATGGAGATAATCATTATAACAGTGCGAGATTTATGACAATGCTTTTTTTGATTTTTTTGTATGGATTTAAATTTGTAACTTTGCAGCACTCAATTCAAGGCCCGGTAGTTCAACGGATAGAATAGAGGTTTCCTAAACCTTAGATAGCAGTTCGATTCTGCTCCGGGCTACACTTCCCCCCTTCACATATCAAAAAATTCCGAAGCCATCGTGATGACTCCGGAACGCGCGCCCGGGCATTTCGCCCGAGCTTATCTTTTTTAATGAGGTTTATTATTTCTCGGAAACTTTATTATAACGGGCGTTCAAGCCTTTGATTACTTCGTCAGTGATGTCGAGTTCAGGATTGAAATAAACGCCGGCAGCCTTATAAAGGATAGCGTCATATCCCTTGGACTTGTTGTACTCCTTGATGAAAGCTTCGATGGAGTCAGTGAGCTGAATCTGCTGCTGCATCATCTCCTGTTCAGCTTCACGCTGGAGGCTTGCGAGATAGTTTTCGGCTTCGGCTTGTTTCTTGTTGAACAAGTCAACATCCGATTTATAGCTCTGTTCCGATAGGTAACCGTTAGAGTTTACTTTCTGCTGGATTGAAGAGCCGAGTTTCTGCAATTCGGCACCGCGAGTGCGCTGAGCATTGTCAATTTTAGAGAAAGAACGCAACTGAGCTTCCTTAAAGTCCTTTGCAAGGTTGTAATGAGTTGCGATAGAGTCAGCATCAATGTAACGGATGTTAAGCGAAACCGCAGGTTTATCAGTTCCGGCAGATGCGGAAGCTGGAGCTTCCTTAGAGGTGTTAGACGAACATGACACCGCAAAAAATGCTACAGAGAGCAGGATGGCTTTGGCACAAAGTGCTAATTTCTTCATTTTAATGTTTCAATATTTTTATTATCTATTTACGTTTTGATTCATGTAATGCACAATCTATGTTTTTTTGCCTCAGCTGAGGAATATCGTGCACGTGCGAGGAAGGGAATTTACCGCCTTTCACAAATAGCACTTTTACCCCCAGAAGGACGATGGCAACCGCCAGCAAAAGTATGGAGATTACTACGATTTTCACTGTTTCATTACAATTTCAGAGTGCAAATTTAAGAAAGCAATTGGAATTTTGGTAATATCTGAATTTTATTTTGTAACTTAGGGTGCGAAAAGTGGCGTTTTTAACGTTTTTATACATTTTGAACCCCTATCGAGCAATATAAATCATCTATAATTAACTTTAATGACATGACAATTAAAGATCTTAAACCGACATTGATTTGGTCAATTTTCGACCAAATCACCAAAGTCCCCCGACCCTCGAAAAAGGAGGACAAAATACGCAAATTCCTCCTGGATTTTGCCGCCGCGCACAACGTAGCTGTAAAGACTGACGAAGTGGGCAATGTGGTTATGTCAAAACCAGCCACCCCCGGACACGAGGACGCTCCCACTGTGATCCTACAGGGACACATGGACATGGTGTGCGAGTCCAACCACAAAGACTTCGACTTCGACAATAACCCCATCACCACCATCATCGACGGAGAATGGGTACATGCCGACGGCACTACCCTCGGAGCCGACAACGGTATAGGCATGGCGGCTGCTCTCGCTGTGATGGCTGACAACACCCTTGAGCACGGACCCGTGGAAGCCCTCTTCACCGTGGACGAGGAAACCGGAATGACCGGAGCCAACAACCTCGGAGCCGACATGATGAACGGCTCTATCCTCCTCAACCTTGACTCGGAGGACGACGGCGAAATATTCATAGGATGCGCCGGCGGTGTCGACACCACTATCACATTTGACTACAAACGTGAAATGACACCTCCCGAACATCACTGGTTCCGCATCGACCTGTCACAACTCAGCGGAGGACACTCAGGCGGCGACATCCACGAAGGACGCGCCAACTCCAACAAGCTCCTCGCCCGCTTCCTCTTCAACGTGATGCAGAAGTGCTCCCTTTCACTCAGCCAAATCTCAGGCGGAAATCTACGCAACGCCATCCCGCGCGCAGCCCATGCAGTGTTCGGCGTTCCCGTTTCGCAGAAGGAAGAAGTGATAGTGATTTTCAACCGGTTCATAGCCGAGGTGGAAAACGAATACAAAGTCACCGACCCCAAAGCCACTATCACAATCGAAAGCACCGACAAGCCCGAAGTGACAATCGACTGCGACACCACTTGCCGCCTTATCCGCTCACTCTACGCATGTCCCCACGGAGTAATATCCATGAGCCATGAGCTTGAAGGTCTTGTGGAAACATCCACCAACCTCGCCGCAGTGAAGATGCAGGACAATTCATCCATCCTCATCACCACCAGCCAGCGCAGTTCAGTGGAATCACGCAAGTGGGATATAGCCCGACAGATAGAGGCGTTGTTCCTCCTCGCCGGCGCGCATGTGACCCACGGCGACGGCTATCCCGGATGGCAGCCCAACATGAACTCTACCATCATGAAGATAGCAGGCGACGCTTACGAAGAACTCTACGGAGTGAAACCGGCTATCAAAGCCATCCACGCCGGACTTGAATGCGGACTCTTCCTCACCAAGTATCCGCATCTCGACATGGTGTCGTTCGGCCCCACCTTGCGCGGCGTGCATTCACCGTCAGAGAAAATGCACATCCCGGCAGTTGAACGCTTCTGGAACCAGCTTGTGCTGATACTCAAGAAAGTCGCTGAACTTAAATAATACCGTTTATCATCAAGGAGTGACGCAAAGTGACCATGGACTTTGCATCACTCCTTTTCATTTATTAACCATCTTATCCACTTTCCACTTATGGGCCAAAAATTCACCAGATTACTGCTCTTGATGTGCGGTACAGGATGCGCCATCCAAGCCAACCCGGTTCCTGATGTTGACCCGGAGCTTAAAGAAGTGCTCGACGAAATAACTCTCATGTCGCCCGATGAAATCATACGTCTCACCGACGAGGATTTCGAAGAAGCGGCAAAGATGCTTGACGTGGATGTCGCGACAATAAAGGCTGTCATAGAGATAGAGGCGGGTCCCGCCCATCAGGGATTCTTTGCACCTCACAAGCCATTGATCAACTTCGACCTTAAGATGTTCAACAGCATGGCATCGAAGCGCAAGTTCAACCTCAACAAATACCGTAGAACCCATTCCGAGGTTTTCACACGCCCCAACAGCCGCAGTGCAAACGCGGTCCAGTCCTTGCGNNCAGCCGCAAATACGGCTCCTACCAAGCCGCCCAGCAGGCTCGCCTTGAACAAGCAATGACCATCCATCCCCACATAGCGATAGAGGGAACATTCTGGGGAATGTTCCAGATAGGAGGATTCAACTGGAAAAAATGCGGAGCGGAGTCGCTTGAAGATTTTGTGGAACGCATGTCCACCTCGGAACGCGAACAACTCATGCTGTTCGTGGAATTTATCAAGAACAGCGGAATGCAGCCCCTGCTCAAGCGCAAGGACTGGACCGCGTTTGCACGCAAATACAACGGCTCAGGCTATGCGCGCCGAGGCTACCACACCCGATTGGCAAAAGCTTACACCAAGTTCTCAAAAGCTGCTGCTAAGGACGAAAAAGAGAAGTAGCCCGTACCTTACACATTGCCTAAAAATGCCTTCATCTCATCGGCTGACCGTCCGCGTCGACCGATATAGTCGGCACGCTGCGCATCGTCTATTGCTCCTACCACAAAGTAGCGGCTCTCAGGATGAGCTATCATCAGCCCTGTAGTAGAAGCCGCAGGGGACATGGCACCCGATTCTGTAACCTCTATACCCAGAGAGGCATAGTCAAGAATTCTGTCAAGCTCGAAAATCAACGACTGGTCAGGAAGCGAGGGATAACCCACGGCAGGACGTATGCCCTGATAGTCCTGACGGAGCAAGTGCCGTTCATCGTCATCCTCAACGGCATAGCCCCATGCGCCGGTGCGCACCTCTTTATGCGCCAACTCGGTCGCAGCCTCCACAAGACGGTCGGCAAGCGACTGATAGAGGATGCTGCGGTACTCGTCGCCGTCACGTTTATAACGCTCCACAATGGCATTAAGCCGCTTTCCCTGCGTGAAAGCGAACACTCCTATGAAGTCCGAGGGATTGCCGTCATCAGCCGCCGGAGCCACGAAATCGGCAAGCGAGAGCGTGCATCCGGAAGCTTCCGACACCGCTTGCTGACGCAAGCAAGGTATCTTCACAGTCACATCGCCGTAGATGTATATATCGTCACCCTTCCGTGCCGCCGGAAGGAGCATCACTGCACCATGCACAGGGTCAAAAGTCAATTCCTTGTCGAGATAGAACAGCGCATCCTTAGCGTCGTCGATAAGCCTCACCGCTTCAAGTGCTTTCTTCATCTTGTCCTGCGGCACAGCGGCTATCCACTGCGCCTTGCAGTGGTCGCACCCCTGAAGCGTCGCATAAGAAGCAAAAGATGCATCAAGCCCCCATGCGCTCAGAAAAGCGCGCCAGTTGACGAACCGGCACAACTGCGAAACGGTAAATTCAAATTCATGCCGTCCCTGACGCTTGGGAACGTACACCGGGAAGTCCCATTGCGGCACTTTCCTCCGGGATTCGTCGAAACTGAGCAACGAACGCTTCGCCTCATGCTTACGCCTTAGCTGCTCCTGCTGCGACCTTACTTCGGACAAAGCCGCTTCACGAGTGGTCTTGCCTATAAGTTTTTGCGCCACGGCAGGCAATGAAGCCGCATCGTGGGTATACACCACCGGACCGCTGTAGCACGGGGCTATCTTCACCGCCGTGTGCACCGCCGATGTAGTGGCACCCCCTATCAGAAGCGGAATCGTCATCCCTTTTGACTCCATCAGCCGAGCCACGTGGCACATTTCTTCAAGCGAAGGGGTGATGAGTCCGCTCAGCCCTATAAAGTCAGCGTTCTCCTCAAGTGCCCGCTCCACAATCGCCTCGCCGGGCACCATAACACCCATGTCGATCATGTCGAATCCGTTGCAGTTCATCACCACGCCCACTATGTTCTTGCCTATGTCGTGGACATCGCCCTTGACGGTGGCTATAACCACCTTGCCCTTTCCGGAAGGCGCGTCACGGTGTTTCTTTTCCTCTTCGATAAAAGGAGTGAGCCACTCCACGGCAAGCTTCATGGTGCGCGCGCTTTTCACCACCTGCGGAAGGAAAAGCTTGCCTTCGCCGAAGAGTTCGCCTATCCTGTTCATTCCAGCCATCATAGGGCCGTCGATAACCGCCATCGCGCCGCCGCACTCCGCCATAGCATCCTTAAGCACGCTGTCTATGCCCTCCGTTAGCCCTTTTATAAGCATCTGCTCCACTTTCTGCGAAGGAGCCATAACCTCAGCGAGCTTTTCATGGCTTTCGGATGCTGACTGCGACATCTCTTTTATCCGGGACGCTATCTCCACAAGATTTTCCGTGGCGGAGGGTGTGCGGTTGAAAATCACATCCTCTATAGCCCTGCGCAGTTCACCGTCAATGTCGTCCACCGGCTGCATAGCCGCGGCGTTCACAATGCCCATGTCCATGCCTTTCCCTATGGCATGATAGAGAAAAACCGAGTGCATCGCCTCCCTCACAGGGTTATTGCCGCGGAAAGAGAATGAAAGATTACTTATGCCGCCGCTCACCTTGGCTCCCGGCAGATGAGTCTTTATCCATTCCACCGCCTCGATGAAGTCCGCGCCGTAATTATTGTGGGCTTCAATTCCGGTTGCCACGGCAAGCACATTGGGGTCAAACACTATGTCGCATCCACGGAACCGTGCTTTTCCGGTAAGAAGACGGTAGGCGCGCTCACACACTTGGATTCTTCTCTCAAAGGTATCGGCTTGCCCTTCTTCGTCGAAAGCCATCACAATGACCGATGCGCCCATCTCTTTTACATGCCTTGCACGTTCCAGGAATTTCGTTTCGCCTTCCTTAAGGCTTATGGAATTGATGATGGGCCGTCCCTGCACATGCTTAAGCCCTTCCACAATCACATCCCAGCAGGATGAGTCAATCATCAAAGGCACCCGTGTAACGTCAGGCTCCGTCCCTATGCGGCTTATAAACGCCGCCATCTCCTTGACGGCATCCAGCATGGCATCGTCCATGTTTATGTCGATAATCTGCGCGCCAGCTTCCACCTGCTTGCGGGCTATGTTGACAGCCTCGTCGGCGTTCCCTTCCTTTATAAGGCGCAGAAACTTACGGCTGCCGGCTACATTGCACCGCTCACCCACGTTGACGAAATTCCGTTCAGGAGTGACAACAAGAGTTTCCAGTCCGGCAAGCACCATCTGCTCAGGGTCAGCGGGGATGGCACGGGGAGTATACTTTTCAGCTTCACGCGCTATGGCAGCGATGTGTTCAGGAGTGGTTCCGCAGCATCCGCCCACGATATTGAGCCATCCTGCTTCCATCATGCCGCTTAACAGCCGTGAAGTAATGTCGGGTGTCTCGTTGTAGCAGCCC
>DAAL01000119.1:0-127 GCA_001701065.1 Bacteroidales bacterium GP4 | reverse complement strand
CGCACACCCCGAACGGGTACTGCTGCAACGCCTCGACATGCTTTCGCATCCCCTCGGCTCCGAATCCGCAATTAAGTCCCACGGCAAGAGGTTCAGCATGAGCCACTGTCGCAATAAACGCCTCCAA
>DAAL01000026.1:18820-19026 GCA_001701065.1 Bacteroidales bacterium GP4 | reverse complement strand
ATTGCCATGATTTTACTTTAAAACTACGGGAAGCGCACTTTTGTCCACTTTGCCCCTCACTGTCAGCGGAATGGCTTTCATCTCCACGAAATATTCCGGAATCATGTAGTCAGTGAGTTTGGATGCAAGCCATCGTTTTATCGACTCCAGCGAGTGCCGTCCTTTGCGGGGAACGAAATAGGCTACAAGATACGCCAACCCTTTAT
>DAAL01000026.1:6512-18689 GCA_001701065.1 Bacteroidales bacterium GP4 | reverse complement strand
GAAGCCAATACCCGAGGTCGCCGCTGCGGTATAAGCGTCGCCCGTCGCTGAGTGTGACAAAATTAGCCTGTTCCGGAGGGTTGCCTAAGTAGCCGAGCGATACCCCTTCGCCGAGGATGCATATCTCGCCGGTTTGTCCGGGATGGGTCTTGCGCAGTTTGTCGTCAAGAATCATTACTTCCACTCCTTTAATGGCTTTTCCTACGGGGAAAGTGCCGTCAGGAAGCGGCTGTGCATTGTCGCAACGGTAATAAGTGTCGCAACGGTAATAAGTGGCGCAAACGGTGGTTTCCGACGGTCCGTAAGTGTTATATATGAGCGCGTCGCTTAGAGTTTTGAGCTTGTCGATGTAGGAGTAGCGGAGTACGTCGCCGCCGCTGATTAGAAGCCGCAGTGACGGCGGAAGTTTGTCGAGTTTGTTCATCTCGGCAAGCAGATAGGGGAATCCGCTGATCTCGGTCACTTCATGTCGAGCCACGAAGTCCATCAGCGAACGGATGCCACCGGCGCACACTTGCTGCGAGGGAATGGCGAGCGCGGCTCCGTTCAACAGCGTGGTAAACACCTCTTCCACAAATATGTCGAAGGAGCATACCGAATACTGTAGCATGACATCGCCGGGTGCCACATGAAATTTCCGCTCGAAAGCTTCCGTGTAGTTCACCACATTGTGGTTTGTGACGATTACGCCTTTGGGCTTGCCGGTGGTGCCTGAGGTGTAAAGGACGTAAGCGGGATGGTCGGGACGTGAAGCATCGGGATAATCGGTTGCGCTTTCGGGCAGATTCTGACAAAACCGGTCGTCGATTATAAGAGTGACTCCGGCTGCCGACATCATATATTTTACTCGGTCATGGGGCAACGATGGCTCCGCAGGGACATATGCCGCTCCGCTTTTCAGCACGGCAAGCATCGCGGCTATCATTTCCGCTCCGTGGTGCATGACTATGCCTATAAACTCGTATCTTTTGTCATGGAATTTGCTTAATATGGCGTTGACCATATCGTCAAGTTCCTTAAAGGAGAGTTTACGGCTGTCCTCAATAATCGCCGTGGCATTAGGGTGGCGTTTCACCTGTATTTTGAACCGGGAATATATAGTATCGTCCATAAAATAATTCTTATCGTTTTACTATATAACAAATTTCCGGCACAAAGTTGGAACGGCAGCTTAGTTGATATCCGTAATTTGGAAAATCCCCCAATTATATACTTTATCTATAGTAGGGGTGTTTAACTTATGCTCAACGCATAGATTTTTAATTATACTTAATCCGTATGGAAAATCTTCGGTAAAATATCGGCTATTAAAATCAGGAATCCATCCATATTCTGTTTGAATCATGGGAGCCTTTATCGTTTTGAATGCCTCGATACTTCTGATTTTATTGGTGAGTGAAGGTGCATCTACTGATTCATAGTATTCAAGGAGAGACGGGATAATACCTTTACGGATGTTCAATGCTGTGACAAGTTTCATGAACTCATTGTCCATGTCAATCAGGATTTTGGAAGCATCATCAGTCCAGTCAGCATAGAATAATATCGGATTATCTATTGGCTTTAAAGGCGAATTTCCCCACATCGAGTATAATCGCCCGGTGTGAAGTATGGGATTACTGTTGGTAAGTGATGCTTCATAGAAGTTATGGAGTAGGATAACTGGGGTAATGAACATATCTTCTAACCGACGACGTAACTGTTCCGGATCCGGAGCATTTTCTATCGCGACATTAACCGAGGGTTTATATCCAAGTAAAGAAGCACTTTTTCCGTATTCGTTTATCCTTGCAATAAACGGTACTCTCTGAAATCCAAAAATAGTAGTGTCAGGTGAAAGAATGTCATGCGCCTTAAAAAAGAACCCTGTACTTGAAACGATACTTCCTACTATGGCATCCTTTTTAAGGAAAGGCTTTATTTGAGATAAAGACTTTTCAATAAGGTAGCCGGGGACACACAACAATACGATGTCTGAGCAAGAAATGACTTTCTCGGGCGATGATGATACAATAGCAGGATGAGCCTTATATGTTTTCCCTGTTTGGTCTGTTACAGTTATATTTTTATCCCATTTTTCGGGATGTCCCGAAAGGATATTTACGGTATAACCTTGTGAAGCAAAGACACCGGCACATACATGTCCGAGACTTCCTCCTCCGCAGATGCATATTGACATCATTTTTATATGGCTTTTAATGAGTTGATGAGCTTTAGGTTGTCTTCGCGGTCACGGATGGCAATGCGCACATACTGTTTTTCCTGAGGAAATCCTTTCTTGCTGCTGCAGTCCTTGATGAGAATATTGAAATCGGTGAGAAGGCGCAACGCCAATTCATGCGCGCTGATTCCGTTGAGCACTTCGCACAGGAAGTAATTGGCTTGTGACGGTATTACTCGCAAAAATGGTATTTCTGTCAGTTCTTTATAGAATATGTTACGTTCTTCCTTGAATTTTTTGCAAGCCGACAAGTAATCCTTCTCGTATTTATTGTAAATCTGCATGTAGAATTCGGCGAATGAGTTGATGTTCCATATCGACACATCCTTTTTTATCGCCGCCACAGTGTCAATGTCGGACGAAGCCAACAGTCCAAGTCTTAATCCCGGAACACCGAATGACTTCGAGATGCTCTTGATCACATACAGATTCTTGTGGCTCATGAGAATCCTGTTGGATAGCATTGAGTTGTTGCCGCCATTGTCGGCGAAATCCACAAATGACTCGTCCACGATAAGCTTTATCCCTTTCTTGGCGCTCCATTCGAGCAACGTGAATATTGAGTCCAATGGGATGAAGTTGCCCGACGGATTATCGGGATTCACCAGCAGGAGCGCTTCTATTTCTTTGTCGGCATAGAATTCCATCAGGTCATCGGCTGAATAGGCGAAATCGTCATTAGCCGGATGATAGGCTACTATGTCATCGGGCGACAGGCGGTTGGGGTATTCCTCAAATGTGGGGTAAACCACACCTGCCTTTCCGGTGAAAGACTCCATAAGGCTCTTGATGAGTTCAGCCGCGCCATTTCCCACAACTGTGAATTCTTCCCTTATTCCGAACATCTTGGAACCCAACAATGCGTTTACGCCCATCCCTGAGGGGTAATTGCGGAGCAGATTGTCAAAATTGGCTTTCATCTCGTCCACAAGCCTTGCCGAGGGGAAATAGGGATTCACAAGATAGCAGAAGTCTATAAGCCGCGGATAACGCCAGTACCCTCCGAAGCTGTGCTGTAGCTTTTTCAACCGTTCCTCCGGTTTTGCGAATATGGTCTCGGCAATGCGGAGGTCCTGAATATCGTCAATTTCGTACCAAAGTTTGCCTGTTATGGGCAGTGCTTTTATTCCTGATTTGTCGATAAGAGTAAGCACCCTCAGCACTTGCTCGTAATACTCGTTCTCACCTAATACCTTTATATAAGCTTCCAGGAAAGGGAGATAATGGTTTATCAGGAAGTTGCGGCTGAATTTGTATATATTTACAGTTTTGTAATAGGAATCGGTGTCGGAATAGTCAAAAGCTTTCTTGGGGATAAAATTGACAATATTGAGGTCTTGATCTATTTTCACCATTGTGCCGTCCATCCATGTCTCGTATTTGGATATCAATGCGCAGTCAGTGTAAGGGCATTCCAATGCCGCGTCAAGCACTGAATCTTCAAATATAAGGTCCGATTCAAGAAGAAGAGTGTCAGCTTCCGAAAGATATTCCCGCGCAAGCCACAGGGAATATATATTGTTGGTTTTGTCGTAGATGGGATTTTCTACAAACTGTATAGGGAGATTGCTGAAATTGGATTCTATATAATCCTTTAGTCTTGCGCCCTCATAACCGATGACTACGATTATACGGGATAGATGTAATCGGGATAATTGATTCAGCATTCGGTAAATCAGTGTTACCCCATTTACTTCTATCATGCATTTTGTATTGGAGGATGTTAATTCTCCCAAACGTCGCCCCAGTCCGGCGGCAAGGATGATTGCTTGCATAAGTTCATTATTTACCTAACAAAGTTACTTAACTTGCGGGAATAATGCAAGAAGTATAGTGAAATAGGGCAGATATTCCGTAGGGCAGGCGGGTCAGTCGTCGATGATTTCGAGGAGGTCAGGGTGAATGAAGGGGAGCATCACGGCGCATATGCCTTGAATCTCCACCACCACGTGCATGTTTTTCTTTACTCGCTGTACATAGCCTGTGTAGCCGGCAAACTGTCCGCCGGTTATTCTCACGTGTTGTCCTTTCTGGAACCCTTCTTTATTGAACACTTCGCATTTTGCGGTGTCGTTGGACGTGAGCAGTTTTATAAGCCGTATTTCTTCTTCCGTTATTTTCTGGATTTCGCCCTCTTTCTGATACCTGTAGATCCAGAACTGAATCATGCGGTCGTTTATGTCCCTGCCGCGCTTTTCCAGACTGAGCGCCTCGGAAGGAGTGGTCTTGATAAAAAGCACATGAGGGATTACCGCCCTTGTGCGGGTTCTGCCGGTGGATGGTATTTTGACCTCCTCGGTGGGAAGAAATACATCATCGCAATATTCCGATAAAACCCTCAGGGCGTCAAAGTCTTTATGTGTTCGGATAGCGTACCAGTTGTTTATGTCCTTATTCACAATAAGATGGGCTTTAACACAAATAATATCCGGAGCTTGTCAAGCTTCATTGGAGCACAAAATTAACAAATTAAAATAATATAGGCAAAAGTGACCTCGGAAACTTTTCTTTCAGAAACAGTTTCTAAAATTTTATTCGTATATTTGCATGAGCTATGTCGATTTACCGCAGTCACATAAAACGGATTCTTGATATACTGTCATCCTTCGCGGGACTGATAGTGCTGTCGCCGGTCATGATACTGGTGGCGGCGGTGCTTTGCGCTGAAAATGGCAGTGACGGTGTGCTTTTCCGTCAGAAGCGTCCGGGTAAAGGCGGCAAGATATTTGAAATCCTTAAGTTCAAAACCATGAACGACCGGCGCGACGAGAGGGGAGAGCTGCTGCCCGACGAGCAACGGTTGACCCGAGCAGGCAGAATCATAAGAACGCTTTCTCTTGACGAACTGCCTCAGCTGTGGAATGTGCTGAAAGGCGACATGTCGGTCGTGGGACCACGTCCGCTGCGTGTCAGCTATCTTCCGCTTTATTCGGAATTCCAGGCTCGGCGACACGATGTCACTCCGGGCATCACAGGATGGGCGCAGTGTCACGGACGTAATGCCATCACGTGGGAGCATCGGTTTGAGCTTGATGTGTGGTATGTCGAGCATCAGTCGTTCCTGGTGGATGCCGAAATAGTGTGGCTCACAATAATAAAGGTGCTTAAGCGCGACGGCATATCATCGGGAAGCTGCGCCACTATGGAGCCTTTCCGCGGCAGCCGTCCGGAGTAGCAAACGAAACAGAGGCAGAGTGAACACGCATTAAACAAATTTAACTTACGTGATGTTATATGTTAAAAGAATAACGCTTAACGTCACTACTTATGAGTAAAAAAGGATTTATTGCTATTGCGATGTTTTGCATAGCCGCAGGTGCACATGCTGTAACTCCGGTTGAATCGCAACAGAAGGAGCATCAGAAGAGCCACAATGTGATTTTCTTCGGAGAGGGCGAAAAACCTGATTCCACGGCTATATGGCAAACTATCAATAACTTCTATATCGACCAGTTCCGGCACTATCAGGACCCACGCGCTCCTTATTTTATGTTTATGAGCAAAAGCCGTAATTTTGCCATGGGTATAGGTGGTGCGGTGCGTATGCGCGGATGGTACGACTGGAACGGCACTATGCCGCATAGCGGCGTGATACCGTACTACATCTCTATTCCCACCAATCCCACCCGTGAGCATTGGTTTGGAACCACACCGTCAGGAACATCGCTGTATTTCAGCGCATTCGGCAATGACTCCCGGTTTGGCAACTACCAGCTGTATATTGAAGCCAACTTCAACGGTTACAGCGCGCGTGACTTTCATCTGAAGAAGGCTTATGCGTCATGGAACGACTGGACTGTGGGTTACGCCAACTCATCATTCAGTGATCCTGCCGCACAGCCCATAACAGTGGACGGTCAGGGACCCAACTGTGAAATCAGCGACACTAATGTGCTTATACGATGGATGAGGACATTCAAGAACCGCTATGTTGTGGCGTTATCTATGGAAACTCCCGACGGAAGCATACCCACAGCCGATAATCTCTACACCGGATGCAGCGACTATATGCCTAACTTCGCCGGATTCCTCCAGTACCAGTGGGGCAACGGCGGCGAACATGTAAGGTTGTCAGGTATAGTGAGAGGTCTTGAATACCGAGATTTGGTTAAAGGCGTGAACCATAAAGTCACAGGCTGGGGCGCACATTTAAGCTCAATATTCCGTCCTTTCGCGCCATTGACTGTGTATGGGACATGCGTTGTGGGCAAAGGTATCGCAAGCCTTACCAACGACCTTCAGGTTGCACCCCTTGACTTGATAGGTAATCCTGACGACGAAGGCAGAATGGTGGCTCCGCTCAGTTTCGGATGGTACGGCGCGCTCCAGTACAACTTCACTCCGGCGGTCTATTCCACCGTGGTGTTCAGCGAACAGCGTTTTTTGCCTAAATACGAAAAGACGGCTGAGAACGAAACTTATAAATATGGTTTATATGTCGCTGCTAATGTATTCTGGGAAATAACACCCCGATGCAAGGCAGGGCTTGAATACAACTGGGCTCAACGCAAGGACATCGACAACCGCCATGATCAGATTAACCGAGTGAGCCTTGTAGGACAAATTTCATTCTAAGAAAGATTGTATTTTTACGTTATTGTTGATGGAGATTGCGCCAAATGAGGTGTAATCTCCATTAATTTATAGGATTTTTCACCGTTAAGGTGTTCTAATAAGAAAATTCTGTGTAAATTTGTCAAATAATAAATATTTATACATGTATATATAATTTTTCAGGAAATGAGAAGATGGCGTATTGAAGACAGTGCCGAACTGTACAATATAAACGGTTGGGGGTTGAAATATTTTTCAATCAACGATAAAGGGCATGTGACCGTCACCCCGCGTGAAGGTTACGCTTCTGTCGACCTTAAGGAAGTGCTCGACGAACTGCAGGTGCTGGATGTGGCGGCTCCGGTGCTGTTGCGTTTCCCCGATATACTTGACAACCGCGTGGAGAAAATATCACGTTGCTTCAAGCAGGCTGCTGAAGAATATAAATACAACGGACAGAACTTTATAATATATCCTATAAAGGTGAACCAGATGCGTCAGGTGGTCGAAGAGATCGTGTCGCACGGTAAAAAATTCAATATAGGTCTTGAAGCAGGCTCAAAGCCTGAACTTCATGCCGTGCTTGCCACCAACATAGCCGAGAATGCGCTTATCATCTGTAACGGCTATAAGGATAAGGACTATATAGAACTGGCGTTGCTTGCCCAGAAGATGGGACGGCGCATCTACCTGGTGGTGGAGAAGCTCAATGAGCTGTCGCTTATAGCTGAGGCGGCAAAGCGCATAGACATATCGCCCAATATAGGCATACGCATCAAGCTGTCAAGCTCCGGTTCCGGAAAATGGGAGGAATCGGGAGGCGACCAGTCGAAGTTTGGTCTTAACTCCAGCGAACTCCTTGAAGCGATAGATTTCTTGAACAAAAACAAGATGACTGACTGCCTTAAGCTCATCCATTTCCACATAGGCAGCCAGATAACCAAGATACGGCGCATCAAGAATGCCCTGCGTGAAGCTACCCAATTCTATGTGCAGCTGACCAAGATGGGCTTCGACATAGAATTCATGGACATAGGCGGCGGTCTTGGAGTGGATTACGACGGGACCCGCAGTTCAGCAAGCGAAAGCTCCATGAATTATTCGATACAGGAATATGCCAATGACTCCGTGTCGGCGCTTGTGGATGCTTGCGACAAGAACGGCTTGAAGCAGCCTAACATAATCACCGAGAGCGGACGTTCGCTTGCCGCGCATCATTCTATATTGGTGTTTGACACCCTTGCCACCACATCGCTTCCCCAGTGGAACGACAAGATGGAGGTGGATGCCGAGGACCATGAGTTGGCTCGTGAGCTTTACGATATATGGGACAAGCTGAACCAGCCCCGATTGTTTGAGAGCTGGCACGATGCGTTGCAGATACGTGAGGAGGCTCTCGACCTGTTCAATCTCGGACTTCTTGACCTGCGCACCCGGTCGCAGATAGAAAAACTCTTCTGGTCCATAGCGCGCGAAGTGGGCGAGATAGCTGCTTCCATGAAGCATGCTCCCGAGGAACTGAAAAAGATATCGAAGATGCTGCCCGATAAATATTTCTGCAACTTCTCCTTGTTCCAGTCGCTTCCCGATTCTTGGGCTATAGACCAGGTGTTCCCCATCATGCCAATAGCGCGTCTTGACGAGAAACCCACAAGAACCGCCACGATACAGGACATAACATGCGACTCGGACGGCAAGATAGCCAACTACATTTCCACCCACGGCACTTCGTCGTCGCTGCCCGTCCATGCGTTGAAAGATAAAGAGCCTTATTATATAGGTGTATTTCTTGTGGGAGCCTATCAGGAGATATTGGGCGACATGCACAATCTGTTTGGCGATACCAACGCCGTTCACATAAGCGTGTACAAGGATCGTTACGAAATCGATCAGATAATCTATGGCGAAACTGTGGATGAGGTGCTCGATTACGTGCAGTACAACCCCAAGAAGCTTGTTAGAAATGTGGAGACATGGGTGACTTCGTCCATGAAAGCAGGCAAAATCACACCCGAGGAGGGTCGTGAGTTCCTGAGCAATTACCGTTCAGGGCTGTACGGTTACACCTATCTTGAGAAGGATTGATTACCCGGGGGCTTACGATGGAAGATACCGCTCATGTGCGCTATTTCATGCGGCTGTCCTACAGTGGCGCAAACTACCACGGATGGCAGTCGCAGCCCAATGCCGTGACAGTGCAGTCGGAGATTGAAGACGCATTGTCCAAGATTTTGCGCTCTCCCGTCAAAATCACAGGTGCCGGAAGAACCGACACCGGAGTGAACGCCAAGATGATGATAGCGCATTTTGATGTGCCGTCGGCTATTGCCGATCCTGACTCGATTGTGCGCGGGCTTAATTCCATTTTGGGGAAGGACATAGCCATTGAATCCATAGTCAGGGTTCATGACGATGCCCATGCGCGCTTTGATGCCACGTCACGTACCTACCATTATTATATACACATGCATAAGTCGCCGTTTTTGTACCCGTTCAGCTGGCAGGCTCCTCCGTGCCTTGACTTCGAGAAGATGAATGAATGCGGCGAATACCTTACCCATGTGGTGGATTTCACGTCGTTCTCGAAGCTCCACACCGATGTCAAGACCAATAACTGCAAGGTCAGCCATGCCGCTTGGCACAAGCTGGACGATGACAGGTGGGTGTTTATCATCACCGCTGACCGATTCCTGCGCAATATGGTGCGTGCGGTTGTGGGCACATTAATAGATGTGGGGCGCGGAAAACTCACCGTCGACGGCTTCAAAAAAGTAGTGGAAGCACGTGACCGGTGTAAAGCCGGAACATCGATGCCTCCACATCCTTTGTTTCTGTGGGATATCACTTACCACTATGAGCTATAATGTCACTCTGAGTCGGTGTCGTTGAATATATGTAGCGTCATCGGGCTAAGACAATTCTTTATCTGATAGTAGGGGACCCTCACTTCTATGCTTCCTTCGCTGTAAGGCGCGATGTCGTAAGGATTATAGTGGAACACTATTTCCGAGCCTTCAAGGTAGAAATTGGGTGAGGTGAATATCTGGTCGGTGAATATGCCTTTCTGCTCAAGCTCTTCCATTGAAGTAGCGTCATATTGAGTCATAAGGTTATCCTTTATCGCCTGCAGCACATAACTCTCGGTGTTAGGGCGGAAAGCGTTGGCGGCAGTGATTACTGTAGCTGAGTCCAGGTCGTAATTGACGTAGTGCGACTCGGTCATTCCGTGCGCGCCGCCTGTGTAGGAGTAGGTGGTTATCTGGTAGGAGATGAAGTCGGAATTGGATGACACTGCCGATGCAAGCACGTCGCGTGTATATATCATGCACGGTTCATTGGGGATAGTGTCGATGGGCTTCATCGTGAACATATCGCTGCCTTCGGGGGTCTCGGCTGATTTTATCATTGATTTGTCGATGGTGGTTTCCGGCTTTGAGAATATCGATGACAGAAGTGAGTCCTGAAGGACCTTGATATCGGCATCGCCGAGTTTTTCCGGCCATTCCACCACAATCTTGACTTCGCTGTATATTTTTAAAGAGTCGGCGAAAACCGCATCTTCCCCTTCGCACAGGTAGTTTCTTTCAATCGACTTCACCATCTGCCTTATCTCGAAGTTGGAGATTCCGCTGTCAGTGCCTTCAGTTGATGTATTGCCGCCGGTACAGCCCACAGTCAATAATCCGAGTGAGAGTATTGATGATAGAAAAAGATTTTTTTTATTCATAATTCAATTAAGTTTAGTTTGTCTTATAACAAATATAGTATGGGTAATGGTTTGCGGCGCGGTGCCTATTTTACCCCGGTTCAAAAGTAATAAAACATGTGGGATGTAAAAATTATAATTTCCGGTTTTATGTTTTGTAACATAATTGTAAAGTCAGGGGCATCAGAAGTGGCAGGTAAAAGAGGATAAAGTGCAGGGAATTTAGAACAAAAAATGGTAATAAATGAATAAATTGCACGAAAAAAACAATATTGTGCAGTGAAAAGCTTTACTTTCTCAAGAAAAATTACTTACTTTGCAGTGCAAAAGAATGCATAATAATTATTAATTATAAATTTTATAACTATGTCACAAATTGCAGATCGCGTAAAGGCAATCATTGCCGACAAACTTAGTGTTGATGAAAGTGAAGTAACTGAAGCTGCTGAATTTACAAAAGACCTCGGTGCTGATAGCCTTGACACAGTAGAGCTTATCATGGAATTTGAAAAGGAATTTGATATCCAGATCCCTGATGATAAAGCTGAAGGCATCACTACCGTTAAGGATGCTATCGACTATATCGAAGCTGCTAAACAATAATCATAATATTCCCTGTTTTAATAGATGGAATTAAAGAGAGTAGTAGTAACCGGTCTTGGAGCCATTACCCCGCTGGGCAACGATGTGGAAACCACATGGGACAACGCCTTGGCTGGAGTGAGCGGCGCAGGACCTATTACTCATTTTGATGCCTCTAAGTTCAAAACCCAGTTCGCTTGTGAAGTAAAAGGGTTCAACGGAGCTGACCACATTGAACGTAAGAAGCTTCGTCAACTCGACTTGTATGCCCAATACGCATTGGTAGCGGCTCAACAGGCTGTTAAGGATGCTGACTTGGAAAACGAGGATATCAACAAGAACCGAATTGGCGTAATCATCGCTGCCGGTATCGGTGGCTTGCACACTTTCGAGGAAGAAGCAGGCTACTTTGCCATCCACGGTGCTGAACAAGGCCCAAAATACAATCCTTTCTTCATCCCCAAGATGATCGCTGATATTGCATCGGGTCATGTGTCCATGCAGTACGGTTTCCACGGACCTAACTACGGGGTAGTTTCAGCTTGCGCTTCATCCACCAATGCCCTTATCGACGCGTTCAATCTCATCCGTTTAGGAAAGGCTGACGCTATTGTTGCGGGCGGTGCTGAGGCTGCTATCTTCCCTGCAGGTGTGGGAGGCTTCAACTCCATGCATGCATTGTCAACACGCAATGACAGCCCGGAGACAGCTTCACGTCCGTTCAGCGGATCACGTGACGGTTTCGTTATGGGCGAAGGTTCGGCGGTATTGATTCTCGAAGAACTCGAACATGCGAAAGCTCGCGGAGCCAAGATTTACGCTGAAGTTGTCGGCGGCGGCATGTCGGCTGATGCTTATCACTTGACAGCTACCCATCCTGAAGGACTCGGCGCGAAACTGGTTATGCAGAACGCATTGGAAGATGCCGGCATGAAGCCTGAAGAAGTGGATTACATCAATGTTCACGGTACATCTACTCCGGTTGGCGACCTTTCGGAGGTGAAAGCTGTAAAAGAAGTGTTCGGCGACCACGCCTATGACTTGAACATCAGCTCTACCAAGTCTATGACCGGTCACCTTCTTGGTGCCACAGGTGCTTTAGAGGCATTGTTCT
>DAAL01000026.1:0-6507 GCA_001701065.1 Bacteroidales bacterium GP4 | reverse complement strand
CGGTTCAGGAAGACATCGTGCCTCCTACCATCAACCATGATCCTGAAGATCTTGACGAGGAGATAGATTATAATCTTAATTTCACTTTCGATAAAGCTCAGAAACGCACTGTGAATGTAGCTCTATCCAATACATTCGGTTTTGGCGGTCACAACGCCACTATCATTGTAAAGAAATACGTAGATTAATTCATTTGTCTTGCATACATAAAAAGGGGAAACTCGTCAGAGTTTCCCCTTTTTATTATATTATGCTAAATATCATAAGCTTTTAATTATAGAGGTTCTGATAACAATCTCAATCAAAAGATTAAAGAAGTTATACAGTAATAAATGCACCAAAATATTTAATGCTAATTCAAGATTATTAATTTTGTTAAACATGGTGTAATATTAAAAATATTCTTTAATTTTGTGATTGTATAATACAGGAATGGTTTATTCGCTTACCGAAAGTTTTACAGTATGCCATACTATTTGTAAATATCACAAATGAAAAAGTAATTATTCTAATTTCTTAAAATTATGAAACGAGCAATATTAACATTTATTGGTGTCTGTGTATGGATTATTTCCCATGCTGACAACTCCCCAAACGCACTCACCGTTTGGTCTAAAGACGGCACAAAGGTGTCGTATGCTTTGAATCAACGTCCTAAAGTGACGTTCTCGGCAGAGGATCTTATTATAACATCGGTTGACAATGAGGTGAAATATCCTCTATCGCAGATGTCCCGGTTCACTTTTGAATTAACTTCGGGTATTGATATGGTGGACGTAGATGGAAATAATGTGACTCCTTTTGACTTTGACGGGGATACGATGCTGTTCCCCGCAATGGATAAAAATTGTAAGGTGTTGATTTATAATACTGACGGGAAGCTGATGATAAGTCGGGAGGTAAAAAGTGGTACTACTCTCACAATACCTCTTGATATTCTTAATAGCGGAATTTATTTAGTTAATGTATCAGGTATAACTTATAAAATCATAAAAAGATGAGATACTTGATATCAACTGTGCTATGTGCTATAATGGTGGCTTTGTCATTCCCAATCAAAGCCCAGTACACCTTTTATATTTATCGTAATGACGGGTGTATCAACGTGTTTGATACGGAACGGATTGATAGTTTAATTTATAGTCGAATTGACACTGACAGTGTACTCAATGAGCGGTATGTGACTCAAGAAGTTTATACTCCTGATAGCATTTATCGAATTCCGCTTGAATTAATTGATAGCATTGGGTTTGTGACACCTCCCACAGTATATTGTAGCGGTGTGAAAGTATTGGAAGGGGATTTACGCAAAAATATTATTTCTCGTCCTGATCAGTTGACTCTTATATATGCTTCCTCCACTCCTGAGAACTCACTTCCCAAGGTTGGAGATAAGCTTGTATCAACTATTGGCGATGAAATACTTGAAAGTGCTTTTATAGGTAAAGTAAGTAAAGTGAATAATTGTGGAGAAGGCATAGAAGTAAGCTGTGAACCTGTAGCGCTCACTGATGTTTTCGAGTATTATTATAGTAATTTTCAATCCGATAGTAAAGAAGTAAAAAGTCGTGGACTTAGCGATGGTTTTTATGGCGGTAAGGATAAACTCGAATTTGGTGAAAAAGAATTCGATTTATTTCATCCTAATCAGTCAGGAGGGAAAATTCCTTATGTTTATGAGGAAGAGGAAGAGTTGTCTCCTTTTTCTTATGACCTAAACTTTATTCTTGGGCTGAAACCTCGGATTGAATATAATATATATTTAGTAGTAAATCGTGAATATGGAACCACATTAAGTGTATTGATTATTGGCGATTATGAAACTTATGAGAAATTATCAGCATGTGGGAAGATTGATGTAAGTGGTGAATGTTCATTATTTAAAGTTCCTATAATCATCCCTGAAACGTTTACTGAACTTTTTTTGGATGCCGGAGTATTTTTAAACACACATGCAGAGGCTAGTGTTAGTGCTAAATGGACTCAGAATTATAAGCATGTGTTCAATTGGAGTTGGAATAGCAAAAACCAACAACATTTGAAGTCGGTTAATGAACTAAAATGTTCTTCAAAGTCCTATGAAGGCTCTCTCACAGTTAATGGCGCTATTAGTGCAGGAATGTACGGTAGATTAGGTATAGCTTTTGCTGGAACCACTCAATTGGATGTTGCAAGAGCAAATTTGCGTGCTGATTTTGGTGTTAAGGCGGAGGGAGATTTAACTGTAAAGAATGATGATATAGAGAAAGCCAAAGTTAGTACAGAGGTATATGAGCGGTTGAAAGATCAATCATTAAAAGTTTCAGGTTTTTGGAATCTATCTGCTGAAGCAAAATTCTTTGAATGGAGTGGCTCTAAAGATCTTGAAATATTTGGTCATCCATTACATAAAGATTATCTCCTATTATCAGCTGATTATGTACCAACATTCTCTGAGCCTAAGATTACTGACAATAATAAAGGTGTAACATTAATCACATCAGACGTTGATGGAAAAATCAACGGTGCATCTCCAAGGCAAGATATTGGATTTGCGCTTGTAAACCAAAATGATAAATCTGATGTCCTTTACTCTTATTTGTTGCAGGATTACCGAGGACCATCTGATGTCCTTTCCTGGGAGGCAACCGGCCATTCTTTAGTTAAGAATTACACAGTCTATCCACTTATTAAATATGGAGGAAAAGAGATGCTTGCTTCTCCGTCTGTTTCTATGGAATCAAAAGTGAAGATTGAAACTGGAGAACCACGAAATATATCTTCAACCGATGCTGTTGTCGAGGGTCTAGTGGAAGGCGTTCCGTCAGGAACGTCATGTAATTATGGAATAGAATATAAGAAAACATCTGGAGAAAAATGGGAGAGTTCGGAAGCAGAACACCGTGCAATGGGTCCTTTCAGTGTGTATCTGCATGAACTTGAGCCAGGTACGGAATATTCTTATCATGCATTCCTTTCTATTGAAGATACAAAATTACTCGGAAAAGACGGAACTTTCACTACGATTCCTAAAATTATTACAGGTGAAGCTGAAAATATCACTGCTAACTCGGCTTCTCTTACCGGGAGTATTGAAGGCATTAATGATAATTGTTCATTCGGAATAGAATATTGTATTTACGGTCAATCAAAATGGACACGATTACAATCTGATAAAAAGGAGTCTGGTATATTCACTTGTGTTGCTGATGAACTTGCGCCGGATACTGAATATGTGTTTCGAGCTTATCTCTTAATGGGAGAAGCCCATTATTCTGGTTTAACTGTGATATTTAAAACATTGCCAGGTGATATCTCTATAAAAACAGGTGAAGCAACTAATATTTCATCGAATTCGGCTATGCTGAATGGTATTATACTTGGTGTGAAAAAAGGTGCTTCTATTAAGGTCGGCTTTGAGTATAGTGTTGGTGATAGTGATTCTTGGAAAACAATCAAAGCAACATCAACGAGTGACGATGGAAGATTCAATGTTGTTTTGAATGGATTAAATAAAGAGACTGTATATCAATATCGTGCTTTCTTTGAGACTAATAATGAAAAGAAATATGGAGAAACTCTTTCGTTTACCACATTATCTCAGGATATGATTCCTGGTGTCACTTTTGTAAATGCGCAAAAAACAGCGACATATTTGGATGAAGATGAATATGTTAACGAGCTATTGATAACGATTAACATAACTGGTTCCAATAAAATAGAATCACTTAGACCTATTATATATGGAAATGGTTTTGAAACTTATCTTCCTATATCAGTTCCCTTTACAGGGGACGGTGAAATTACGTTCGACATGGAAATGTCTGATACTGACGAAGATTTCGTTCCTTATTCCATGGGCATAGATGCTTTTATGAAAGAAGGTGAGGTACAACCAAGTCCGAATATGCTTCAGTTTAGTGGTTCGGCATCTTCTTTGAAACTTGACATTGTTGACAATCCTAAGAAGGACAAAAATAAGTAAATCGGAATAGTAATTATTAATAATTTCATCTAAGTTGAGGTTATCCTTTTTATATGTAGGATGACCTCAATTGTTTTATCTGAATATTTAAATATCTAAAGATAAAATCCCACTTCCATAAATCTAATA
The DNA here is from genome assembly GCA_001701065.1 of Bacteroidales bacterium GP4. GTDB lineage: Bacteria > Bacteroidota > Bacteroidia > Bacteroidales > Muribaculaceae > Muribaculum. The sequence continues at coordinate 2,414 of DAAL01000026.1, read as the reverse complement.
AAGGAAGTGGGATTATGATTAATTGTGGAGTCATACTATATAAATGACTGTGCAATGTCAGCGATTTGTTCCGGTTCAAGGCGGCATTCTTTGAGGAGCGCGGATGTGTTGTAGCGGTCGAGGAACTTCTTGGGGAGTCCGAGATTGATTACTTTGGCTGGTTTATCGCCGAGGTAGGATGCTATCTTTTCGCCCCAACCGCCTTCGATGATTCCGTCCTCAAGGGTGATTATGACTTTATAGTCTTTCAGGGAGTCAAGGCATTCCTTGTCCAGTGATGACAGTATAAGAGGATTGATGAGAGTGGGGCGGTGCCCTTTACCCTTAAGGATTTTTGCGGTATTTTCCGCGATGGGGAAGAAGTCGCCTGCGCCTATAAGGGCTATCTCTTCGCCGTCCTCCGCTATCTCATACTTGCAGTCGGTGTAGTCGGTCTTAACCCCTTTGCCTTTGGATAGGGGCGCGCCGCCGGGAGTGCGCACTATCACCGGATGCCCTTTCTGTGATATCGCCCAGTCTATCATAGCCGTGTATTCCTCCTTGTAAACCGGAGCAAGGTAAACGAGGTTAGGGATGTTGGCGAAAACTGATATATCGAAGAATCCCAAGTGGGTGACATCGTTCATCCCGAACACACCGCCGTAGAACACTACAAATGTGGCGGGGCTGTTGTTGATACACACATCTTGCGACATCTGGTCATAGGTCCTCTGCATGAACGAGCTTACAACGCCGAATACCGGTTTTGCGCCAGCCTTGGCAAGACCTGAACTCATTCCGGTGGCTTGCTCCTCGGCTATGCCTACATCCACAAACTGCCTTCCCGCCGCTCAGAGAGCCGTCGCCTATTATAGCCACTACATTCTCTTTGCCGCCCATGAGGTCGCGTGCTTTAGCCATTCCCGAAGCGAGGGCGAGTGAGGTGGATGTGTGACCTATCTCGAATAAGTCGTACTCGCTTTCCCGGGGGTTGGTGAACCCGGTTACATCGTCGTAACGGGCAGGATCAAGGAATGCCTCGATACGTCCTGTAAGCATCTTATGGACGTAGGTTTGGTGCGAGACATCGAATATTAACTTGTCCTGGGGCGCATTAAACACATAATGAAGAGCTATTGTGGCTTCGACCATACCCAAATTGGGTCCTACATGACCGCCATGCACTGAAAGTTTCTTCATTAAAGCCGCACGCAGCTGCCCGGCGACATCGGTAAGTTCATCCAGCGATAAATTCTTTATATCGGCGGGAGAATGTATATTTTTTATATCCATATATAGTGATTTTGTAAACTGTCCATTTAAATTAACACTTGTCAGCGGCATAAAGTCACATTCGTCATGATTAAAGGTCCTTGAATAATTGTTAAGACATGTTAACGGTAACTGTGCTTTTAAAACTATTGTTTAACTTTATGAATCAAATTTAAGTAAATTGATTGAAGTAATATGGAAATCCTAAAATACACTCTTTTGATTTGTTGTGTGGTGATATTAAGAATCTCGCTTCAAAATGATGAATTCTTAAGAACTCCATATATTATTAAATCTATTCTGATATTGTTGTTAATTGTATCAGGCATAATAATGATTGTCCGCGATTTAAAAAAGAAGAGAACATAAAGCTATTCAATCTGTGTCGAGGACAGCTCGATTCTTATTACTTCCTGAGTCGTGTCAGTGACGGGGTAGAACTTGGAACCTCGGATACCGATAATCCACAGAATTTTATCATTATCGCACAGCAGCCACACTTTTTGCTTGTCAAGGATTGACAATTTTAAGTCGGAGAAAATATCGCTTACAAGTTTACTCCCTTTCATCCCATAGGGGCAGAATCGGTCACCGTCGCGCCACCGTCGTAAAGTAAGGGTGGGGAAATCGTTAAGTATTCTATCGTCAAGATACAGAGTTTTGCCTGAGCGGTCTATTACCATCTCCTCCGGAGTGATTCGGGTGATATGCAATGTTATGGGGTAATCTATGCCGGTGGATTGCAGGCTCACATGGTAAATGTCGTTGTCCTGTGAGTCGGCGGAGGTGATTTTTATCCGTCCTCGGTCCAAAACAGCAACGTTTTCAGCGGCATAAAACTGTTTTCCCGATGCTTCGTGCCGGGTAGCTTCGATTATGTCGGCGGCTTGGGTGAAATTGAATCCCTTGTCCTTTATAATCTCATATAATAATAAGGCGGAGTTGTCGATTGAGTCGATCATCTCGGCTACATCTATGCCTTCGTCGGTGATATACCGTGATGACACTATGCGCACCATCTCCTGGTATAGGCTGTCATTGCTTCTCAGATTGTTCAATGTAGCGGTAAGCCCTTTTTCGGCTTCGGGAAATTGCTCTTTCACGGCAGGAAGCACAATGTTGCGAAGCTTATTGCGCTTCACGTCGTTTATGAGATTGGAACT
>DAAL01000078.1:12670-17107 GCA_001701065.1 Bacteroidales bacterium GP4 | reverse complement strand
CCGAACATTTCGATAAATTGCGATTTCACCATCTCATCTGTAGCATCAATAAGACGTTTATATGCTTCTTTTAACCGATAAGCAGCCCAGACTTGATTTGAGATGCGTATTTGGTCCTTTATAGAAGGTAAATCAAATTCATATTCTTCTAAAGTAGACCAGTTAATAAAATAATTTACCCCTCCACTTTTATTGTCTTCACAATAATCCCAAAAGTCATCAGATTGCATGACTATTGCAAGATAATCCTGTAGTAAGCGAGAATTATCCACTGTTGCCAACACTAACGTCTTTTCAGAACAAATGCCGTCAAATTCAACTTTCGCACATTTTCGTAAATGTGGATTTCTAGTTACGAAGAGAATGTCGCCTGCCTTAAATCCAAAATAGAACATCGGCCCAATAGTTGATCCTTCTATAAGACCTTTTGATTGTACCAATAAATCATTCGACTCTATATGTTCTCCTCCGACATAATAAATTCTGTCGGTTTTGAAACGATCTTCTTTTGTATTAACACGTCTTACAAAATCTCCAAATCGTGCCATAATCAATGATTTAATAAGGTTATCAACTTTCTAAATTCTTCCGTTATATTTTGAGAATATTTTTCCCAAGTATCAATATGGCATCCAACTTCAAAATTTCTATTCGATGAATCGCGTTTGATGTATAATTTGGTGGCTAGACTGAATTTTTTTTCTTTGATAATTGAGTTTTCTATAACTGCAGATCTGTTCATTACATTCTTGTAATTATTAAACAAGAACGTAATTTCTTTAATTTGCTCGTTAGTAATATAACTTTCACCATTCTTCCGCACAACTAAATCTGTTGCATTAATGAATAGAATTTTATTCAACCGATCTGATGACTTTTTTGTGTTGAAAACCATAATACAAGCTTCCATTGGAGAATTGTAAAAAAGATTTTTCCCAATACTAATAACGGCTTCTAAAACATCAAGATCAACTAATTTTTCTCGAATCTCCTTTTCAATAAGGCGGGTTAATACGCCATGTGGTAATAGTATAGTTGCTCTACCTCCGTTAGGATTTATAGAGGCGATAATATGCTGAATGAAAGCATAATCAGCTTTTGATTGTGGAGGTGTACCCAAAAAGTTTCGTTCCCACTTGTCATTGGCAAAGGCATCTCGGTCCCATGCTTTGATAGAGTATGGAGGATTTGCGAGTACAACGTCAAAGGTTCGCAGATAAGAGCCATCTACGAATGCGGGGTGTTTAAGAGTATCTTCTCTGACAATGGAAAAGTCTTCAACGCCATTAAGATACAGATTCATTCTTGCTATAGAGGAAGTGAGCGCGTTGATTTCCTGCCCAAACACCTTGACCGATTGCCATGCCTCACCTTTCTCTCGGAGATAGTCGAGACATTTCACGAGCATACCGCCTGAACCACATGTGGGGTCGTAAATACTTTCCCCCGGTTTGGGCTTAAGTATCTCCGCCATTAGTGTGACCACGGTGCGATTGGTGTAGAATTCCTGCGCAGTATTGCCGGCATCGTCAGCAAACTTGCCCACAAGGTATTCGTAAGCCTGACCCATCTCATCGGCCGGACAAGCTGCAATCGACAGATTATATCGTGAGAAATCTTCAATAAGCGACGTTATGATGTGGTCGGGCATCTTGTTTTTGTTGGTCCAAATATCTTTCGGACCGAATATTCCTTCGAGGCCTCCAACAACGCGTCCATCGGTATGAACACCCGGATTTGCCTGCTCGATGGCTATGAATGCCTCAACAAGACGTTGACCGACATTTTCAGTAACCGCACGCACATCGCGCCAATGTGCTCCATCGGGGATTTTGATTGCAAAGTCCACAACCTGCATATTGGCATATTCCTCACCTCCTTCAGCCACATAGCCGTTGAACTGCTCATCGTAAACGTCGCTTATACGCTTAAAGAACAGCAAAGGGAATATGTATTCCTTATAGCCGGCAGCGTCAATCTGACCACGCAATCGTGTGGCAGCTCCCCACAGGAACTGCTTCATCTCATCAAGCGATAGACGACGGTCGGGTGATGTATATTCTAATGGAGTTTTATCAGGCATAATCAAACTGTGGCATTTATGAGTTGTGAAAATTCTGCTTCAGCTCGCTGAACGTCCTCAATGGCTTTGTGAAACTCGGCAAGGACCTCGGCATAGGGTCTAATCTCTTCTTTGTGGTAGTCCACGTAACGGTTGGGAGAAAGGTTCCAATCTTTCTTCTCAATATTGTCGATACTTACAACTTTGGCAAAATCTTCAACATCCGTGTAGTCAGAATAGAGTTTGAAAATTCTGTCTACATCTCCCAGTTCAAGAACATTTTGTGCTCGACGCGGAGTAAGTATCTTTGTAGCATCTATCATCAAGACTCGTGCTGATTTAGATGCGGGTTTGAGCTTGCGCAATATTAAGAAACATGGCGAGAGTCCTGTGCCATAAAACAGTTTATCGCCTAAGGTCACGACCGCTTCAATCAGGTCGCTTTGCACAAGCTGTCGACGCATCTCTTTTTCGGCCTTGTCCCGGAATAGAACTCCCTGCGGCATTACCACAGCCATACGCCCATTGCCTTCGGCCATTGAGCAAATCATGTGTTGAATCCACGCATAATCACCGCAAGAATCTGATGGTGTTCCATAGATGTTGCGGTTATATCTGTCGGATGACCATTCGGTTGCTCCCCATCCTTCGAGGGAGAACGGAGGGTTGGCAATTACATTGTCAAATTTGGCAACGCTTCCTCCCTGTAATACTTTCGGGGAACGCAATGTGTCGCCTTGCATAATATTGAAGTCGGAGGCTCCATGCAGAAAGAGGTTCATCTTTGCAATAGCTGCATTGACAACGTTCTTTTCCTGTCCGAAAATCTGTCCGCAACAGAGGTGGTCGTGGTGCATGTGGTGGACCGCCTCGATAAGCATACCGCCGGAACCACAAGCCGGGTCATATACAGTTTCGCCGGGCTTAGGGTCAAGGATACGAACAAGCAATTGAACGACAGGACGCGGTGTATAGAATTCTCCTGCCTGTGCTTTGGAATCATCAGCAAATTTCTTCAATAATATTTCATAGGCATCTCCCATCAGGTCGGCAGGATAGTCATTGTTTCCGAGCCGACGAGTAGAAAGATGCTCTATCAGGTCACGAATCTTGCTGTCCGGGAGACTTGTTTTATCAGTCCATTTCTGTGCGGAGAATGTTGACAAGACCCCATAAAGAGTGTCAGGATTAGCCAATTCTATCTTACGCATTGCATTTACGATGGCGGCACCAAGGTTTTCACTTCGTGAGCGCACGTCTTCCCAACCACAGCCCTCCGGAATAACGAAACGATGTTGCTCCGGCAACGAGGCAAATTCAAGGTCTCCACCACTCATTTCGAGTGCGGCTCGTGTTTCTTCATCATAAACATCGCTTATCCGTTTGTAATATAGTAGAGGCGTGATATATTCCTTAAAATTATCCTGTGATACGGGTCCGCGAAGTTGGTTACATGCCTCATATAGATAATTATATAAGTCTTGCGCTCCGGATAATTCTTTTTGAACTTTCGCTTTCTTTGCCATTTTAAAATGTATTATTGCCGTTAAGCAAAGTTCGGGGATCAACATTAAGAATAGAAGCTATCTTCACCAGCATTTCGAGTGATGGCTGAGCCGCATTGGAGCACCAGCGCGAAACGGTTGCCTCGTTTTTGCCTAACTGCTCTGCGAGCCATTTTCCTGTGCGATTTTGTTCAACTAAAACTACTTTTAGCCGATTAATTCGTTCTGTTGGAGTAGCTATATTATTTGTTGACATGTGATAATTCTTTGATGTTATTTGCAAAGGTAATCATTTATTCCGACATAACAATGAAATATGCTGAGAAACATAATGAAACACCCCGGCAAGAGGGTTGGTCTTGTCGGGGTGTCGGGAAAGGGACTATGGGAAAGTTAGCGGAGTGGGGTCAGAGGCGGTAGCAGGCGATGCGGCAGCCGGGGGCTTGGTCGGTGGAGAGGGGACCGTGGTTCTCGTCGGCGAAATATAGGAAGCCGTTTATTTTGGCGGTCTGCTGGAGCCAGTGAACGAAGGCTATCATTTCGGAGTGGACAGTGTTGGATGTGCCTCGGAAGCTGATGTTGATGATGATGAGGGTCATGTCAGGGATTCCGAGGTGGCCGTCGGAGCGTTCCCACAGGCGGAACTGGATGTTGCGGCGGTTGTCGAAGTAGTGAATACAGGCTCGACGGCATTCCAGTCGAGGGTTACATCGTCAGAGTCGCCACCGAAAACATCGGCGATATATGCACGCACATCAAGAAAAATATCCAAGATGGCGTTGCGGGTTGAAAACTTCAGTTCTTTCATTGTCAGATAGGGTGTCAAAGGGTTAAACATGCGATTTTGCATTCGGGAACCTGATTGTCGGC
>DAAL01000078.1:327-12624 GCA_001701065.1 Bacteroidales bacterium GP4 | reverse complement strand
GCTTTTGCCGCGTCTCGTAACCATAGCGATACGGCCACCGCTTCGGATTCCGCATCGGGAACCAATCCGGAGATGTGGAACACGTGGATGATGACGGTCATGTCGGGTATTCCGAGATAACCGTCGGAACGCTCCCACAGACGAACCTCGAATGCTCGGTTCTGTCCGTGGTAGCGGGCGGTGGCGCCGACACAGTTCCAGTCGAGCATAAGCTGACCGGGAGTTGCGGAATAGTTCTCTACCATATACTGACAGAAGTCATGGTAGAAGGCCTTGATGCTCATCTGAGCACCTGCCGAGATAGGATTGAAAGAATTTGATTGCATTGTCTGTTGTGTTTGATGTTTGTGATTTACCAAAGTAGATTGCCTGATTCCGGAGTCCATGAGTCGGAGGGTCGGAAATAGACGTGGGTACGCTCGGCGCGTTTGCGGCGCTCAAGTTGGATTGTCATTGTCTTGATGCTGTCCTGCTCATGCTTATCACCTACCATCATTGCCTCTTCACGGAGCATCATGTTTCGGATGCCGTCAGCATCGTAGCTCACACGCTCGTAGCGATAAAGCCATTCGACCTTCTGGAGGTGAGTGTTCTCCTTATTAAGGCAAAGGCACCAGATGCCAAGCCCTACCGAAATGAGGAATAATACAGAGAAAATGAGATATACCCATTTGGGGGTGGCGAGCCACCACTGACCTGTGACAAGAGATTGCACTTTATAACGCAGGTCGCTTACCACATCATAGAGGGCCTTGCGCTCCTTGGCGAACTCCTTACGGAAGCCTTCGTAGAGAGCATCCTTTACCTTTCCGTTGATATTATCGGTCAGTATTTTGGCTACTCCATTTGAGAGGCTATCCGGCAGAGCTGCAAGCATATTATTGACAGTCTCATCGGTTGCAGCTGACGGTAGTTTATCATCGAGCAACTTGCCGATGCTTTCGTTGGTCGCGACATTACCGGGCAGCTCGACCTGAATCTTCTGTGGAGCAGTCGATACAGGCGTTGGTGTTTGCACCGGAACTGGTGCCGCTACCAGTCGAGTGTCAATCCCGACGAGCAAATCCTTGTTCTCTTGCGCGATTTTGAGAATGTCGTCAATCTTCTCATCTTGTTTCTTGACGATGGAATACATATCTGCCATTACAGTGATCTTCCTTTCTTCTTTTTGGGTTTTCTTTTCATCCTGCGTTCAAACTCACTTTCTTCCGGATTGTAGTCTGGCCCGGTCTGGAATAGTCCACCAATAGCCTGACATCCGGTCTCAATTACATTCTCGACTACGTGGGCAATCGGAACTTCTTTGACCTTTGCAATGACTGAAATCGGAGTCGGTTGCTGTGGCTGTGACTCTCTGATTCCGGCGTTCTTGGTAAAGAATTTATCAAGACGACTGTAAGAAAATGCACGGTCAATCTTCGACCCGTTGAAGGTAAATTCGCCGTCGGAGAAGCGTATGCCCTGCGGCTTGCCGGTGTCGCGGTCATTGTAAAACTGAACGGTTATACCTGCCGGAGCGAGGCGACGCTGAAACTCATCCCACGATTTGCAGCGGTACATGGCCGCCTGAATCTTAGGCTTCATCTCGGCAATCGCATCTTCATACAGTTTCTTTTTCGGTGAAAAAGTAAGACCATACTTCAGTTTAATGGCCTTGGTCGCCTTCTTGCTCTTATCGAAATTGTTGCTCTCGTCAATAGTTTTGCCGTGAAGATTCACGCGATTATAGACGATATGGAAGTGTGGAGATGAAGTTTCAAGGTGGCGCACAATCAGATATTGTGTGTCCTTGATACCCATTCGTTCCATATATTCTTTTGCCAACTGCACCATGAAATCATCAGTCAGGCGAGGTAAATCAGCCTTGTCGAAACTCACCGAAATGTGTCCGATAGGCTTATTTATGTTCTTGTTGAGGCTTGCTCCGATATCGAAACTGTCCACAATTCTGCGGTAGTCGTTGCCGAGAATTCCATCGGAATCTATCACGCGCCATGTGTCGGCAGTGTACTTTTCCTTGTCATGAAACTCTCGCATGACGTAGCCGACAATGTCGGAGGCGGAGCCTTTTGCGAGTATTTTTGCTATCATAATAATGTAGAATTTTGGGTTTTCAACTTGCCAAGAATCGCTAAGATCCCGTCGAGACAAGCCTCGGCTTTGCGTTTTGTCGAGGGCCATGCGTTAGCCTGACAAGCCTTTACTTGGTCATTGAGATTCTTTCCTTGGTACATCAGTTCACGTATCGCCTCACGCTCAAAGTTGGTGAGACGTTCAACAATTGAGAGCCTGAAAGCACTGATGCGCAACAACTCAGCAATGCTTATGCCGGCCGATGATGCTTTTGCTTTCACTTCGCGCTCTTCTGCCTCCGTGAAATTTACGGAGACTTTGCGGTCGCGCTTATCACTCGATTCTTTCTTTGGGCGACCGCGGAGTTTAATGCCGGGCGCGTCAGAATTGTATTTCCTCATGCTGTTTGTTGTGGATGGTGACCGCAGGGAACAGAGAGCGTCCCGCCGGGGATGCGAGGGGTTTCGGTGGGGTAATTTTTTACCTCCCGAAACATACCCTTGCATCCCCAACTAATCCACTATCGTTTCTTAGTTGTGCGCTGACGATAACCGCTCCCTGCGGTCGGGTTAGACATTAGAGCTTACGCCAGATTTCAGTGTCATCGCCATAGAGTTCAAGATGCTCCACGAGGATGGCATTGATGTAGCTGCCGACGGTGGTGTCGCGATCACCGAGGATACGGGCGATACGTTCGAGCTTCTCCCATACGCTGTCCTCAATGTTGACGGGGTGACGCTTCACTAATTTTGACGGAGCGAGATAGGTAGCCTTAAACTCGGAGTAATCCGACTTGCGCTGTTGTTTGCCGATACGCTGTTGCTTGGGCTGCTCTGCTAACTGAGTTGTGTCGGTTACGGCTGTTGCCTCGGTTGTAGTCTGCTCGTTGCCAAACAGATTATCCGTGTTGGCAGGAGTGGTGCTGTTGTCAGTGTTGTCGCTGTTTACAGCATTGATAGAGTTGATTGAGTTATCTGATTTCATAGAGTTATCAGGATTAAGGGTTGATACTGTGGTTTGGGGTGCATATGTCAACTGAGTTGACTTGGATGCGGTTGTTGACGGAGTTTTCTTCGCTGTCATTGCTTTTCAGTTTTTGTCGGTTTGTGAATAGCATCAATATCCGGGTTATACCGTTCAACTGATACGAGTGTGCATTGCAGGTCATCAATGAGCTTCTGCAAAATCGGATTACGGCGTATCATCGATTGCAGTATTGTTTGGTCAAGCTCGGTTTGCAGGAGGTAGTCTGCAATGTCGAGTCCGGCTGTTCGCTCGTCATCGGTGGCAACTTCTTCAAGGAAGTTGAAGATGCTCGCCTCGATACCGAGACTACGGAGCAATCTCAGTTTCTGCCGCCAGTGCTCGGTCGCGCCTATATCGGGATACAGGATAACTTGACAGCCACGGAGAACACTGAGTGCTTCGGCGTTAAAGCAACCGTTTTTACCACCTGTCGCCAGCCATACATATTCCGGCAGATAGTATACTGCCACAAGTGCCGTCTTCTCGCTCTCGACAATGGCAACCGGCTTGCCTCTGTTCATCGGTAGGAGATGTTCGCCGAAAAAGCATTGACGCAGATTGAATTCCGGCAACCGCAACAATGAGTGAACCCATGTCACATGATTGAAAGGCTCCTTGACACGCATGCCGTTTTCAGCATTGTAGAGCATGACCTTTCCAGTGCGGGTGTTGCCGTTGACATCTGTCTGCCAGAATACACATGACCCCGGCCAGTGCTTGGAGGTGCCAACTCGGTAATCCTTCATCAATCGGAGCGTGTCCTCGGACCCAAACTTGGAGTGGAGGAACAGGTAGAGATTGTTCTTCTCATATCCGTGCAGAGTCTGTGAAACAGTCTCTGCCGCGATGAAGGATGTCTGCTTTCGATGCTCGGTCGGCTTGGTGTGCCATGCTGACGGAGTTGCGAAATCGCAGTGCAACAGCTTCGCCTGTGGATTACGCTCGAAATATTCCTTTGGCGTAAGATGATAGCCGCAGCTTTGTTAATGGTCACATCTGCCCACATCATCAGGAAACGAGATTTGTTTCTCGGTGTCGATATATCGGCTGAAACAGCGTTTCTTATGACAGGCAGGGCAACAGTGGCGGCTTCCAACCCCTTTATAGGGCTGGAGAATGAATCGATAATTACTCATTGTTGAAATTAAGAGATAAGTATCGTGCAGTTTTTGCAGTTTCCGCAGTTTGCTGATTGAAACTGCATAAACTGCGGAAAATGCACGGCTTCAAAGTTTGATATATTTGCCATGCGAGGACTTCTGGAAAAGTTTTCCGAGGTTGTTTTTCAGAAATTCCATAAAGGTGCGCTCGGCCATACCGTTCTCCATAGCCACGGCGATACCTCCCCCTGTTTCAAATTCTTGGGGCAATGCGGTGACAATGGCCAACTGCTGGGCTGTTAGCGACAACTCTTTCAGAATTGTCTGTACCTTTATGGCTGATTCCTTGAAATACTCGGCGAGAGAAATGGCACGTTCTACCGATATGAGGTCAATCATATCTTTGCCGGCATCATTACACGCCCAGCGCGCCATCTGAATTATCAGACAGAAACGTATGGCGTAGATCTGTAGCTTACAGTAGATACCGACAAGTGTCTCGTTTGGCTCGCGGTCGCAGATGTCCGACAGCTTATGTTGCCACTCGAACAACCGGGTCATAGCTTCGTCCGTAAACGGTATAGTCGCAGGTATGATGTCGTTATTCTCATCAACAACGCATTCCAATTCCATAAGCCGGGAAAGTATTCGCTGCCATTCAGAGGCCACATCGAATGTCGGTTGCTTCATCGACCACCGGGTAGATTTTTCGTGGCGGAGCAGGACAAACAGAATGCGGTCAATGAAACCGTTGGCAGAGCGTTCCCCTTTGGCAAGTTCGGAAAGAATGCGTTTCTGCATAGTGCCGATTACCGATACAAACGGACGCTTGATGAAGATAGAGCTGCGTGAGCTTTTGCGGTCGGACATAGTTGGCTTTGCGCTGAACACAGATAGCCAGAATTGTTCCTCAGAGCCGTTGTTATACCGGTTGAAGTTCTTGACCCATGCCGACAGTTCATCGGACAGCAGACACAGACCACGGCGATTTTGCGAATGGACGAGACTCAGACTTTCCGGAGTAATATCAGACACAAGAAAACGGTGGCGGACAGGTTCACGGGGGCAGACATCAATACCTTTTTCTGCACGCTCCTTCCGGCTCATTTCAAGTTGCTCCTGATATACCAGAAACTGTTTCTCGTAAATCCGGTTTTGCTCGTAGTCGTGTTCTACAAACGGACGCATGGCAAAGCTCAACGGATGGCTCTTGTTGGCTCCGGGTCTTCCGATGAGAGCCATATATAGAATGGCACTCTCGTCCCAGCCTTCTTTCATCCGCGCGAGATGCGTGTTGCCTATCGCTACCGACACAGCCACCAGCATTGCCGCCGCTACATAGTCGACCGGAAATCCATAGCAGTCGTTCACCTCCCTGATGATACGTTGGATTTTGGAGGGATAGAGGCTAATGGGAAATCCGCCGCCGGTGATTGCAGTGCAATGGTCAATGGCTTTGTCGAGCACGATCTGAGGAGTAATTTTATCACTCATAGGCTAACGGCTCAAACGGTTTCGTCCGCCGGGACGCAGACCCTTGTTCATCTCGGCCACCATTTCATCATACTTCTCTTGCTGAGACTTTGGTTTGCCGGATGTCATGTATTCCAGAAGTTCGCTCTTGATGAATCGCCACGACTTGCCGCCGGGATTCTTGTATGCCGGTATGATTCCGGCGCGGGCCTTTTCATAGAGAGTATTCTTGCACTCTCCAAGTAATTGGCAGGCCTCCTTTGTGGTGATAAAAGGAGACCTGTCTTTGTCAGAAGGAGCGATCATACTGCGAAGTTCCTTCATTTCGCTGAGGAGGTCGTTGACCCGATCAGCAAGATAAGCCACCACTTCGGGCAGCTTATCAAATGTCAAAGTTGATGTATTAATAGGCATCGGGAATCCTTAGGAAAACGTCGCACCAACGTGGTACATCCGTATTAAGGATTCGATGCAAAATTAGTAGGTTGATTCTGGGGGAGCAAACGACTCCAGCTTAACCCCAATCATTCTCCAAACAATCTCTAAACCGGTAATTTTTAGAATTTTACAATGGAGAATGTTTGGAGACCAATTCTCAGGCAGACAAATCATCCCAGTCTGTGTAGTCAAGGAAATCGGGAGCTTTGCCTTTTTTCATTGCTTCCACAACCGCCTTGTCAAAATTATCGTCATCATCGTAGTTCTCGTCATCTTCATTATCTTCATCATCGTGGTCGTAGTCATCATAATCCTCATCATTGAATTCCTCTTCATAGTTTACCTTCGGAATGTCGATTAATTCGACATCTTTCGGGTCATCCTCCGAGCGCAACTGAAGACCGGGATGTCGCTCCATCATCTTCTTGATTTTATCCTCTTCTTTTTTCTTTTCCAGCAAAATGCGTTCACGCTCTGCTTCGCGTTCCTCTTTTGCCAGTCGGGCCTGACGGCGTTTTTCCTTACGCTCTATCTCCTCTTGTGTGGTATGTTCCGCTTCGTAAGCTTTCGCCAAGCTGAGCATATTCTGCCTCTTGCGATTCTTGAAATCTTTACGGAACTCAGGATTACGATGAATGATACATTCTCCTTTCATTGTCAGCTTTTTCGCGATGCTTGGGATTTCCAGTCTGTCGAAATGGTGACCGAAAGTTGTCTTCAGAAAATATCCGATCTGTAAACCGGACTTGTCGAACATTACACCGAGATTCCATCCATAGTGTAGCAGGTCAAGTCTGTTTATAGGCTTGATCGGTACAATTTTTAGAGCCTTGATGTTTTCAGCCAATTCTTTGGCTGAACGAACTTCCCATGTGGCTGAAACGGCCTGCATGAATCTCATGATTCGGCCAAATATCAACTCAACTCCTTCTTTTGTCAGGTATGGGCCCAGTACAGAGAGTGTATAGTCACACGCCATGTTGAACATCCTCTTGAATTCTTCTTCTCTGGCAAGTGATGTGTCATGCTGAATTTTGGAAAGATTGATATGAAATGTACTCACCCCGGAGGCACCCTCAGTAATTTCGGTGTTTCGGGAATTTATAGCCATCAGGATATCGGATGTTATTTCTTCTTTAACTCGGTTGAAATCTTCAATAGACCAGATATGCTGCTTCTCAGATATAACAGATTCATCTATTGTCGAATCAACAGGAGCAACAGTCGAAGCCTCAACCTCTGTGAGAGGCTGACTGTTATGCAAACTGATATTTTTCGCAGCTATGAGTTTGGGAAATGCGCCGTCCCGGCGATATTCAAAGAATAGAGCGTACATAGAGATAATTGCCAGCATGACGATGATGAACGATAGATTTGCGTTGAAATCCGAATATCCGAATAATATGACGGAATGCCGGCAAATTCCGGCGAGAAAAAGTGCGGCAGTGAATACCAGCACAAGCAGCCAGGGATGATGGCCTTTGAAGAGGTCTTTCATACGGTGGTTGTTTTTAATAGTAGTTTAGTCTTATAGTCTTAAAATTTGATGAGTTTTTCAAACAACCTTAAAACACAGTATCACTTTTGATTGTTCATGTCGGTATAATGTAAAAGCCACCTCACATGGTGTGAGATGGCTTTTACTGATAGTGATTGGATTGACTTATTTCAGTGTGATGGCATTGGACGCCTCGCGTTTTTTCTCACTGACAACGTCGGCATAGATCATTGTTGTTTTGACGCTGCGATGGGTTAGCATCTTTGATGCCACATATACGTCGATACCCAGCGAGATAAGGAGTGTGGCAAACGAGTGGCGAAGACAGTGGAACGATAGTTTTTTCTCGATGCCTGCGGCTTTTACCCATTTCTTGAAGGGCTGTTGCGCCATTGAACGACGGAATCCTTTGAAGATGAGACCTTCGCCACGCTCACCGCAATATTTCAGAGCTTCTTCGCTGACGGGGAGAGTGGCTTCTGTCTCTGTTTTCTCAGTACACAGGCGTATGCAGTGACCACCGTCCGGACTTCGCTCAATGTTATCCCAGCGGAGCTGCAACAGGTCGCTAAGTCGCAACCCTGTAAACAGACCGAATATTGAGGCTTGTTTGAGTACCGGCACCTCACATTCAGTAGCATCGAGAATTTTCATTTCGTCAAGCGTTAGATACTCCTTTTTTACCTCCTGCCATTTGATACCTTCAAGGAAGTCGTTCACATTCTCGGTGATGTACTTTTCCTTGTATGCCATTTTGAGTAGGCAGCGGAAGGTTGACCAATATCCGGATGCGGTATTATTGGCAAGTGGAATTTTCTTGTCAGGATGGCGCAGACTATGGGCATAGAGCAGATATTCACGGAAGTCTTCGCAAAGGCTCGCGGTAATGTCGCCGAATGAGCAGCATCCTCCGCAGAATTTCTTGAAGTGGAGATAGACGCTCATCCATTTGTCATACTTGTTTTTCGCCTTCTTCTCGAAGTAGGCGAGAAAGTCCATCTTCTGTTTAGCTTTATCAAGGAATCCGAACTGTTCGTTGATAAGACTTTGGTAACGGATGCAACGTATAGCCTCTGCTTTCTCCTCCATTTCCTGATTGAAACGGCGTTGCATTTCGTTGGCTGGTTCGGCAAAGATGACAATGCCGAGAGTTTCACGGCGGGTCATCTTGTTGGTGTGTGGATTGCGTATCGCGGGATAATAATCGAGATAGAGCGATACTTTTCCTCCGACATACGGACGACGGCGAAGGAATACTTTGGTGCAGGTGTTTGTCATTCTTCTGAAAGTTTTATTTTGGTGCAAAAATAGGTTGTGATTTTGCTGGGAGCAAACGTCCCCCAGTCGTCTCCAATGTCTCTCCAGAGCGTCTATGTCGTTAAATCTCAGGAGAACCGAGGAGAGAATCAAGCTCCGAACGAAGAATCAGGGTGTACTTCCCTTTCTTCAGACGGGTGATGTTGTGGTATTTCAGATAGTGGTGAAGCTGGTCTCGGGTCAGTCCATACTTCTCCATCGCCTCAGGATAGGTGTAATACTCCGGCTCTTTTGGTGCGGTCGCACCCTTCGCCAAATCGAAGTGATACTTGGAATACATCACATAGTTGCCCTGCTTTTTCTTCGGGATACCCTCCTTTGATACGAGAGTATAGATTGCCGACAAGGTCATGCCATAGGCTGCTTGAATATCAGCCACGGTGTACCATTCGGTAATATCTTCCTTCGGTTGCTGATTAGCAAAGTAGCGGTCAACATGGCTTCGGCTCCAGAGTGTCTTACCTCGGCTCTGAGTCTTAGGCCAGCCCTCGCGCTCCGCAATTTTATACATCCCTGAGTTAGACACACCATATTTCTCTTGAATCTCCTTGGAGGTGTAGAAATCAGTGATTGGAGTTGATAGATTCTTGACCTGCGTACTCTGAATATCAAGAACTGAAAATAGTGAATCTACATCGGCTCGACGAATGAGTGTCTTGCGTTTCAGTTTCCAAACCTTGATTACTCCACGGTTTATATAATTATAGATTGTGACGTGGCATACTCCTAATAGGGTAGCTGCTTGTGTTGGAGTCAAGAACTCTTGTTTAGCGACCTCTTTCTGTCCTGATTGCTGGTATTCATATTCTCGTTGGTATGAATCCAGTTTCTCCTGACGCTTTCTTTCCTTGTATGCGAGTCCCGAGCATCGGTGGCTGCAATACTCCGTTGTTGTCTTACGAGCTATGAACTCAGCTCCGCACCAACGGCATTTCTTTTTGATTTCAATGTTGCTACTCATTTTTATCCTATGTTAGTGTTTATTTCTCCTTTTATTTCGCCAAAAGTGTTCATGGGCGTAAACTGACGTAAACCTACGTAAACATCATCCACGACCTTGCGACACGCTTTGACGGGGTTGACCGATTTGCTACAAATCGGGTACAAAAACACAGGTAAAAAGGGGTGAAAAGCGGTTATATTGCAGTATGGAGACGAAAAAAGCCGCCCGATAACGAGCGACTTTTCAATGTTTTACACCAAATGATACCAGTTGTTACCAATAGGTTACTTGCCGATGCAGAAGCGGTTAATTTACTGATATACAGATTGGTATGAGCCTAATCCGTACAAGTGACGTGAATTTTCTACGTTTGTAAGTGATTAACCGTTTGATACTTAATTTCTTACAAGCTGCATTTGCCAAACAGACAACAGTGACTCAACGCAAAGATAACTATAATATCCCGATTATCAAAGGAATATAGTAACTTTAACTTTTAGCGACATACAGATGCGCGTACAAATTCACTGATTTTTACTCTGTCGATATGTCTGCCGCAGTCTTATCCATAGAGGAGTTTTATCCTGTTTATCAGCTCAAATTTTAAGCTATATCCATGAAAAATGGTTTCAGATTGAGCCGATTTCCCCAATGTTTTAGCCTGATTTGAGCCGATATCCTCTATCTATTCCGGAGGGAACAGGATTTCAACTAATCGGATTCTCTCATCGGTAGGAAGATTATAAAAGTTTTGATTTGTCAGGTCGGTATAGAGGTCCATATTGGGTCTGACGAATCGTCGATGATGCTGTCCGTCAATTATCACAACTACTTCATAATGCCCTTTGGAATTGACTGATACCGAAAAATCAGTGATAGTTCTTCCGTGCATATCGCACAAGGATTTTTCGATACCATCGTCTTTGGAGATATAACCGAAAGCGATAAGATTGTCGTTCAGTGTCTTTTGGATTATTCCACGCCACGGTTGAGTGATATGGCACCGCTCGGCGTATTCGCCGAATTTTGAAATTACCTCGGCTACACGGTTTATGATTGCGTTGGCATTCTTTATATCATGCTGTTTTGCAAAATCGAGTAGGTCTGTCTTGGAAATCGCACTTATTTCTCCTCCAATACTCAATCTACGCTCGATATTGGGGCCTGTGCCTTTTGTGTTGAATATAAATGTCGTATCGTATGACGGTGACATCCGCCATTTCCCATCCTCTTCAAGTAGGAATGAGAAGTTTTTGTTATGGTCATCAGTATTGTTGGCCATGACATTAAAAACCATCCGTGCGAAGAGCTGCTCAATCTCAGACTCGGAGATTGACAGTTCGCGACAGGTCGCAACGAGGTCTTCATAGCTTCGTGCCTCGGGGTTTATGGCAGCCAAAGTCTGAACATGAACCTTTTGGCCGTTTTTCCTATCGAAACGTTTGGTGAGAAAATGGTTGATGCCGTCTATGGGCAATAACCGACATTCCTCCATTTCGATTCCGGCTACAACTGCCATGTTGTAATATGCAGTTTCAATTTCGGCAATAGGCATGGATTTGTCACCAAACTTCAAGATATAATATTCATAACCGTCAAGTCCATCTGTCTGACCCGACCGGATTTCTCCGGTCGTGTTGTCAATGGCGATAATCGCCTTCATCTGGCGACCTCCGGCTGACGTACCCACGGCAAGCAATGCCTGCAACGTCAGTTCCTCGTTGGCATTCAGTACGATGTTGTCTCGGTCTTCAAGAATTTTGAGAGAAATATCGTATAGCGATTTGATGTCGATTGTGCGAGTATGGGTAAGGTCTGCAGCGTAAGGCTCATATTCCAAAGCTCCCATACCTCGTGTGCCAATGAACATCAGTTTGTACAGTGGCGTAACTTTATTGCGTGGTATTTTATTGTCCTTTACCCATTTGTCAAATAGAGTGTTACCCCAGGAATCCGGCAACGAATCAGCTATAAACGGAGGAAGCCCCTGGTAAATAGGCCGATCATCCCCATATATAGGCAAAAGAAAGTTCCGGTTCTTCGCAGGAGAAATTAGCGGAGCAATGTCTGGAATCCTGTCTTTCAGCTCAGGGTTATATGTAAAATATGTACGTCTCGTGGCTGAGTCCCACACAAGCCGTCCGATTTCCTGCCCCCATAGATTTACTTTCAAGTATTTCATGCCCGTAATTATTTTTTCGCGGAATGGCGAACACGTTGTGCCTTTTTCTCATTGTCGTTATACATATAAGGTGATTCGGGCAATTCGGGTAGCAGTGCATCCCAATTTTCTCCAAGCCCTATTGCTTTTAATAGTCTCAGCAGTGTGCTAAATGAAATGTCGGTCATATTGCCTGACTCAAATTTATAGAGAGTAGTCATGCCGATTGATGCAGCCTCAGAGACCTCTTTACGGGTCATCCTCAACC
>DAAL01000078.1:0-198 GCA_001701065.1 Bacteroidales bacterium GP4 | reverse complement strand
TTTACAAAATTAGGAATAAAATCCTAAACCACCAAATATTTTGTAGAAATGTTTGGTTATCGTGTTGATGGCGGAGCCGGTTTGTCGTAAGGTGAATGGCGGTGGGGTTGCCGTAAAGTGTTGATGGCGGAGCAGGTTTGCCGTAAGGTGAATGGCGGAGTGGGGTGGTTATTGGGTGAGGAGGGCGATGGCGAAGTC
>DAAL01000131.1 GCA_001701065.1 Bacteroidales bacterium GP4 | reverse complement strand
CAAACGCACTATAATCAAACGTGAGCGACTTTAACAAATATTTAACACTTTGGCCAGTTTCCCTTGCTTATGTCGGGGAAGGTTTTCTTAGCCATGTGGCGCCTCCTAAACATGTGAAAAGCGAGGCATCCGCAAAGGCTGCCCCGCTCGCTTCACTGCATGTACAGTGTGGCGCGGAGAGCTTATTGCTGGCAGGTTGCTCCTCAGCAGAGCCTGTTTCCTCTTCGGCTCTCCGAGGGACAAAGTTAGTTAAATTTTTTGTAAGTCGGTCAGTCTTTGGCGTATTCCTTTGGCCTTGTGCTGACAAAACCGTCTTCATAGGCGTTGCCGCTCTTGACAACGGCGAAAGCCTGCCTTACAAGCTTGTTCGCAACCGCAATCAGAGCAACTTTGCCGGACTTCCCATTCGCTCGCAGCCTAGTGTATGTCTCCTTGCAAGCGGTATTGTAGCGACTTGCGGGCATAGCTGCGATAAACAGCATCCCACGCAGATGAGAATCGCCGTTCCTGTTGATATGACCATGCCGGTTTACGGACGTGCCGGATTGTTCGTATGTCGGAGACAGGCCGAGGTATCGGCAGAGTTGCTTGGAGTTATCGAAGTTGGTGAAGCCGCTTGTCGCAATAATAAGCGATGTGGCCAGAGCAACGCCGATTCCTTTGATGGAGGTCAGGAGTTTAAGCTGCTTGGAAAATTCCTTTTCGGTAACCTCACACAAGTCTTTCTCCAAGTTGTTGAGCTGCTTTTCAAGCTGAGCCACAATGGTTTCTACTGCACGTTTTGCACCTTTGTCAACTATGGGGAGAACTTCGAGAGATTGGATAAGATTCCTGTTCGCCGTATGCTGTTTGCGAAGTTGCCGGATAACCGTGCGCTTCTGTTTGAGCAGCATGAGCGATTCTGCGGGAACCTTGTATGGCTCCGGCTGCATCCGCTCTCCATACAAGGCGATAAGCCGGGCATCGGCGCGGTCTGTCTTGGTAACGGTAAGCATCGCTTTGGCAAAGTTCTTCACTTTGAGTGGATTTTCCATGCTGACGGTATATCCCTCCTTTGTGAGCAGATACAATGCTGTCACGCTGTACGGCCCTGTTGCCTCCATTACCAGATGGCACTCTTCTTTGGTCGGAAGAGTCCTCACGAACTTCCGGATGTCGGCTGGCGTGTTCTTGAACTCGCTTACCTTTGCCGACTTGTCGGAAGAGTATGCGACAGTGAAGGTAGCCTTGCTGATGTCAATGCCAATATATTTCATAACGTATCATTTTTTCAGAAGCATCTTTACATCGTGAACTTTCATCACGAAACACGGGGTCGGTTATCCGCCCAAACGCACTATCCAGTTTGTGATGTAAAAGCATGGGGGCCTAACATTTGGGTCTGTCTTCTCTGACGAATGAATTGTCTGCCTTATTCCATGCTTGTGATGACTCTGTTGGTGATTGCAAAATTAACAATTCGTTAACAACTCCACAAAATTAATCAATGTATGATGAATTGATTGATGCAATTGATAATTCTTGGGCTGGTAAAAAAGATATTCCACCTTATTATATTTACCTGAAAACCGCTTATCATCTCAGCGAAGAAGCGCGCAGTGGCATCAAAGAATTTACTCTTACTCCTGAATTCAGCCGAGAACTTTTCGATTTCCAACAAACAGCGGTAAAAATAGCAGCCCGACATCTCCGCAACGAGAAACGAGGTGGTGCAATGATAGGCGATGTAGTTGGTCTTGGCAAAACCATTACAGCTTGTGCTATCGCCAAGATTTATGAAACCACATATGCCAGCAGCACACTGATTATTTGTCCTGCAAATCTTCAGGAAATGTGGAAGAAGTATGCTATAAAATATGACCTTAAAGTTGATATAATGTCAATGGCTAAGCCCATTGATATTGACAACGCGCGTTATTATCGTCTTATTATCATCGATGAAAGCCATAATCTTCGTAATGGCTCTAAAGGAAGCCGTTACCGTAATATAAAGTCGCTAATCGACCGTCAGGACAGCAATGTGCTTTTACTTACGGCAACACCTTATAATAAAGATTTCTCAGACCTTGCCAACCAGCTTAGATTGTTCATTGACGAAGATCAGGACCTCGGAATGCGACCAGAAACCTATATCCGCAACCTCGGTGGCGAGCGCCAGTTTATGCAGGCTCACAGCGAGACTTTTATCCGCAGTATAGCCGCATTTGACAAGAGTAATTGTGTAGAGGACTGGAACGAATTGATGAAATTATTCCTTGTACGTAGAACTCGAACCTTTATCAAGGAGAATTATGCCAAGACTGACCCAGAAAACGGTCGACGATATTTAGAATTTCCCGACAAGTCACGTTCCTATTTCCCTGACCGTATACCTAAAGCGTTAAAATTCGAGACACAGCCTGAGGACCAATACTCACGACTTTATTCCGATAAAATGATTGAGTTGATGAAGTCTCTCACTCTCCCTCGCTATGGTCTTACAGCTTATATCAATGAAGATAAAACTCAAGAGGCATCTATAACAGAAAAGGGAATTATTGAAAATCTATCTCGTGCAGGTACTCAACAAATGGGATTCTGCAAATCTACTTTTTTCAAACGTATTGACAGTTGTGGGTTTTCGTTCCTTTTGACTCTTTCACGCCATATTTTACGTAATATTGTTTTCATCTACGCCCTTGAAAACAAGTTACGTCTACCTATCGGCGACGAGAACCAGTTGCCCGATGATTTCATTGACGATGAAGATGTAAACTGTAATATCCTTGGAGATGAATTTGCCAAAAATGGATTGCCCGGCAAATATGAACTGCCAAAAATATCAACCGACATTGAAGAATATATGCATCGTGCCAAGGAATATTACTATGCCGTTGCAACTAAGAATAATGTAGGGTTCATCGATTCCAAATATTTCAAACGCACACTAAAGCAACATTTGAGGAAAGACTGTGAAACGCTTATAGAGATGATTAAACTTTGCGGTGAATGGAAACCTGCTACCGACAGAAAACTCAATCGCCTTTATGATATGCTCACTAAAGACCACAAGGATGAAAAGGTTGTGGTCTTTACCCAATATTCCGACACTGCAAACTATATCTATCGTGAGTTGAAAAATCTTGGTCTTAAACAGTTATGCGTAGTTACAGGAGGAAGCGATAATCCCACAGCCGATGTAGAGAAGTTCTCTCCTATCAGCAATGAACGTCCCGACATAGCTCCCGAAGAACAATATCGAGTAATGATAGCTACTGATGTCCTCTCCGAAGGTCAAAATCTGCAAGATAGCCACATCATCTTCAACTTTGACTTGCCTTGGGCTATCATTCGCCTTATTCAACGAGCGGGTCGTGTTGACCGTATAGGTCAGAAAGCGGAACAAATATATTGTTATTCCTTCTTCCCGGCTGATGGAGTAGAGAATATCATCTCTCTTCGGAAACGCCTTAACAATCGTATTAACGACAATGCCAGCATAATAGGCTCTGATGAAATCTTTTTTGAAGGAAATGAACAAAATCTCCGTGACATGTTCAACGAAAAGGCAGGAACTCTTGACGATGAAGATGACAGCGATGTTGACCTTTCATCGCAGGCATTCCAAATATGGAAGAACGCCACCGATGCAAATCCGAAACTCAAAGAGATTATTCCTCAACTACAAAACATGGTATATTCCACTAAAGAAGTTAAAGATGCAGGAAGTTCAGGGGTTATTACCTATGCACGAACCCATAACGACTTCGATGTTCTGACATGGCTTGCTCCTGATGGTAGCGTTACGAGTCATTCCCAAAAGAAAATTCTTCAAGCTATGCAATGTTCCCTCACGGATCCAAATGTAGAACCTCTTTCCAATCATCATGAACTCGTGTGTCAGGCAATAGAGCAGGTAGAACAAGAAACAACCGACCCCACTACTGCTGGGATTCTCGGCAACCGATTTTCGACCCGCTATCGGCTCGTCGATTTGCTCGACCATTATTACAAACAGGATATGAACATATTCTTCAGCACCGAAGACAAAGAAGATCTTAAACTCGCCATTGATGACATTTATAATTATCCCTTACTCGACTCCGCCAAACTGACTATAGGTCAAATGCTACGGCGCAATCAGAATAACGACGAAATAGTGCAATATGTGCTTGACCTCCGCAAAAGTGGCGCACTATGTCGACTTCCGGTTGAGGACAACACCCACCGCGAACCTGCAATTATCTGCTCCCTTGGTATGAAATACAATAAATAAAGCGTTGATATGATAAAAAAGCCTCAATTTATAAACCTTATTCGTCAGGGAGATTTCAAAGAGCTGTTCGTTACCGAATTAGGTTGGAACCGTTATCGCGGTCATGCGCAGCTTCCGCCTATATTCGTTGACGATAAAGAGTATAACATCACGGCTATCGCCGAGCGAAGTGGTTTTCAGATACTATACTCGGAAGTGGATGAAATCCCCACGCAAAGCATGGCAAAGAAGATTGACACCAAACTTCGCCGTCAGGCTCTCGATTATATCTGCATTTACCGACTTCGTGGCACTGCTCATGACCTTTGGGTAGTACCGGTACGCACCAACGAGAAACGTGACCTTGTGCTTGTCGAATACGACAATGCCAATGCGGAGGTTGTCTATCAGAAGGTTGACGGCATTACATTTGATTTTGACGAACAGACAAATATAGTCGATCTAAGATCAAAGGTGCAGGCCGCCTTTGCCGTCAACTCCGAGAAAATCACAAAGGATTTTTATGCCGGTTTCAAGAAGCAGCACAAGGCTTTCGCGGAGTTTATAACAGGCATCGACGACTATGTAGAGACCAAGAACAATCGCAACAAGCAATGGTATGCGTCGGTTATGCTCAACCGGCTCATGTTCTGCTACTTTATTCAGAAGAAGGGTTTTCTGAATCTTGATGTGGATTATCTGCGCAACAAGCTTAATTATGTACGGGCCAACGAGGGCGAGGATAAATTCTACAATTTCTACCGCAGCTTCCTTCGCATTCTGTTTCATGATGGCTTGAACACGCCGAAACATTCCCGCGACTTTGAGGCGGTTTTCGGAAAGATACCGTATCTCAACGGCGGTATGTTTGACGAGCATCAACTCGAAGCTGACTATGCCGACATCGACATTCCTGACGAGGCGTTTATCGGCCTGTTTGATTTCTTTGACAAATGGAACTGGCACCTTGACACTCGTCTTACGGCATCAGGCAAGGACATCAACCCGGACGTGCTCGGCTACATCTTTGAGCAGTATATCAATGACCGCGCACAGATGGGTGCTTACTATACCAAGGAGGATATCACCGAATATATAGGTCGCAACTGCATATTGCCTTATCTGTTTGATCAAGTGCGCACCGCGACAAAGGATTCTGCCAAAGAGTTTGCTCCGGACGGCTATGTGTGGCGCACTCTGCGTGAAAGCGGCGATCGATATATCTTTGATGCGGTAAAAAAAGGGTACAATGATTTCGGCATAATTCCGGAATCAATCGCCCGCGGAATCATAACCGATGATATGCGCAAGGTGTATTCCGAAACTCCGGTCGGCGACCTTCCCGACAGCCATATTCCTCTCTCTGAACTGCGCTCGGAGTGGAACACTCGGACTCCGGAACAGTGGGGATTGCCCAACGAGATTTGGCGTGAATCTATCGACCGATTGCAACGATGCGGTAACATTCTTGGCAAAATCAACCGTGGAGAAATCACTTCGATAAACGATTTCATCACCTACAATCTCGACATCCGCACATTTGCATCCGACCTTATCGCTAACGGCGACAGTCGTTTTGTGGGATGGTTTTATCATGCTCTGCAAAAGGTAACGATACTCGACCCGACGTGTGGCTCGGGTGCATTCCTTTTCGCCGCGATGAATATTCTTGAACCGCTCTATGAAATCTGCATAGACCGTATGCAGGAGTTCAACCGCGAGAATCCGACGAAATTCAAGGAGGAACTTGCCGAGATAACCGATAAATACCGCTCGAATATTCAGTATTTCATTTTCAAGTCGATAATCCTGCGCAACCTATATGGCGTTGACATAATGGTTGAGGCGACAGAGATAGCCAAACTGCGACTGTTCCTGAAAATGGTTGCTGTGGTGGACGTGGAGCGACGCGCCGAAAACCTCGGACTCGATCCGCTACCCGACATTGATTTCAACATACGTTGCGGCAACACCCTCGTAGGCTACGCGACCAAAGCGCAACTCGACAATGACCTCAACCATGCTGAAGATATTATGCAGGAACTCGCCAATCAGGATTTCAAGCAGGAGATTGACGAAGAAATGCAGAAAGTAGCCCGTGCTTACGACATTTTCAAAGATGTGCAACTCCGTCAGTCAGAGGATATGCTTGCTTTTAAACAAGCCAAGTATGAACTGCGCAAACGTCTCTCCGTTCTTAACGATAAACTCAACCGTCGTCTATTCATCGCAACCTCCGGCTGCCGCGCAAATGACGGCGTTGACTTCACTACGACCAAAGAATATCGAGATTGGCTAAGCTCTCATCAGCCATTCCATTGGCTTGCAGAGTTCTATCAAATTATAGAAGGTAATCATGGCTTCGATGTAATTATAGGCAATCCTCCCTATGTCGTTTATACAGACTCCAATTTATCATATCGAATAGATAGTGATTACAAAACTCGTAATTGCTCAAATCTCTATGCTTTCTGTATAGAACGCTGCGATTCACTTATACGTAAGAATGGCAGATTCGGGATGATAGTTCCAAACAGTAGTATCTCTGCTCAAAAGATGCTTCCTGTGCAAAACATCATTACCAATAATAAATTAGCCTGGATTAGCAATTATTCGTGGCGTCCCGCAAAACTGTTTGAGGGAGCTGATATGTTGCTAGCTATCATTTTAACTGTTGATTCAAAAAAGCCATTGACGTATGCAACGCAATATAAAAAATGGTATAATGAGTTTCGGCCTTATCTCTTTAAGACAACAAGCTATTGTAATGTGACTGAAACGAAAATTTCAGGTTCAATTCCTAAAATCGCCTCAGACACTTGCTTTAGTATAATTTCTAAGCAGATGAGTATTTCAGGCAATTCTCATCTTTCAAACTCTTTTTTGGAAAAGGGTCAGTTCCATTTATATTATTTCAGAGCAGTTCAATATTGGTTCAAGATTCTTACCGAAGAACCAATATACGATGAGGATGGAGAGCACAAAGTTACGGGTGAAATGAAACCAATCTATACTAATAGTAAGATTAACAGAGATATTTTGGTTTCTATATTATCTTCTACCACTTACTTCTTGCACTACATAATCTGGTCAAGTTGCCAAGTCGTAAATAGCCGGGACTTCAATCTTTCTTTTGATTTTTCTAAATTATCCCAAGACAATCGTTCAAAATTAGGTATGCTTGGAGAGACTCTTCAAAAAGACTACCTGACTAACAGCCATATCAAGGAGCGCAATTATTCAAAGAAAGGAAGATCTTTTACAATGAGGAAACAACATTTCTTCATAAAGTACTCCAAACCAATTATTGACGAAATAGATACCGTCTTGGCTCGTCATTATGGCTTTACAGACGAAGAACTTGATTTTATAATCAACTATGACATCAAATATCGTATGGGTGATGAACTTAACAATTCCGAAGAGTAATGGAAACACTTGGCAACACATCACTCCTTGACCGTAGGAAGATTGGCTACTTTGCCTCCGGTACGATAGCCTCTCTTTCGGTACTTCCAACGCTTGACTGGGCTGCGGGAGTCGCACGGCGTGAAGATGTTGCCATAGTCAGCGGTTTCCATTCCAAAATGGAACGAGAAGTCCTCGACTTCCTTCTCCGGGGCAAATGCGGAATAATTTGCGTTCTTGCCCGGTCAATCTACAAGAAGATTCCCGAAAAATACCGCGAAGCATACAATGCCGGACGAGTCCTCTTCATCGCTCCATTCAAAACCTCCGCCACAATGACATCACGCCATCTCTGCCAACAACGCAACGAATACGTCGCCTCCATCTCCGACGAACTCATCTTCTCTTCCCTCACCCCTAAAAGCTCATTATATCACTTATCCATGCAGTCTAAAAGAATTACTCTTCTTTAATCAGTATATAGAGATTCTCATAATTAACGGAAAGCTGAAATAGTAACTGCTATATTTTGTTATTTCTAAATAACTTAGTAAATTTGCAGCGATAAGACAAAGGGGTGCCGCATCATGGCTGATGTGTGCTGAGATTATACCCTTCTCACCTGACTCGGATAATACCGACGTAGGGATTGTTGGTTTTCATAACTCTTTTGTCCTATTATTTGTTATGATATTAGATGATTATGAAAACTTATTGCACAGCACTGTCCATAGCCGGGTCCGACTGTTCGGGAGGAGCCGGGATTCAAGCCGATATTAAAACGATGTCGGCTCTTGGTGTATATGCCACCACGGCGATTACGGCAATCACCGCTCAGAACACAATGGGGGTCGTAGGAATCCAAGGGATAGACCCGTCCATAGTAGCGGCACAGATCGATGCTATTTACACTGATTTCAAGCCACGTGCAGTGAAATTGGGGATGCTGTTCAATGCCGATATAGTGGAAGCTGTGGCTGACGCGCTTATGCGCAACTGCGCCACCAATATAGTCCTTGACCCGGTAATGGTGGCTACCTCCGGCGACTACCTTATCGACCGTAAAGCCATCGCAAAAATCAAGTCGCGCCTTATCCCGATGTGTGACATCATCACCCCCAACGCCAATGAAGCACTTGAGCTTACCGGCACAAACGACCTTGACAGTCAGGCGCAGATGATTCTCGACATGGGAGCCAAAGCCGTAATCCTGAAAGGGGGCGACCGTGATGACATCGACCGTAAAATGTCATCGGACTATCTGTATCAGCCCGGCAAGGAATGCGTGGTTCTTGAAAGCAAACGCATCGATACCCCCAACACCCACGGCACCGGATGCACATTCTCCTCAGCCATAGCGTCGTTCCTCGCGCGAGGTCTTGACATGACCGAGGCAGCCAAGGCAGCCAAGCAGTACATAATCGACGCGCTCACTCACGGCGCTGACATAAAACTGGGAAACGGACACGGACCGGTGAACCACCTTTTCTCCCCTATCCCGTTAAAAACAATCTAAAACATACTATTATGAATATTACAGTTAACGACAAAAAGATGGAAGTTCCTGAAAACACTTCCTTATCAGGTGCCCTTGACCTCGCCGGCATCAACCCCGAAGGAATAGCCACCGCAGTCAACGGCAATGTGGTTCCTCTCGTGCAACGTGATGCCACTATACTTAACGAAGGCGACTCAGTTCTTGTCATAGAGCCATTCTATGGAGGATAAGAACCCGTTACGCATAGCCATAACCCCATTTGACATAATCTCGCAGGAAGCTGCCTACATAAAGGCGATTCTTGACGAGGGGTGGGACTATGTGCATCTGCGTCATCCCGGCGCAAGCTATACTGACATGCGAAACCTTATAGAAGCCGTTCCGCAGAAGTATCATTCACGGCTGCGCCTTCACGGACACTTTGAACTCACCAATGAATTCAATTTAGGCGGACTGCACCTTAACGGCAGATGCCCTGCCGCTCCGCCTAACTACAACGGTTCACTGTCACGCACGGTCAGTTCTTTCAGTTCTTCCACTGT
>DAAL01000133.1 GCA_001701065.1 Bacteroidales bacterium GP4 | reverse complement strand
CTCAAATTCTAAGAAACTATTCTCTATTTAGGCATCTGTCCTCGATAAATTCAGGAATATCGGTTTTTTCCGGCATTCCGGTCTTTTTGCGTGTTATGCTTTTTTAACTTAATAAAAAGGATTACTTTGTTACAAAAATTCCTACATTTGCAGAAAACGAGGTAATTATGGAATATCGTTCACTGTTTTTGCAATGCGGAGTAGGGATGTTGGCGTTGCTGTCCTCGGTAACGGCTTTCGGGCAGGAACTGCCGGCTGATTCGGCAGTGGTTTCTTCCGCTGAATATCATCGTCCGCCTGACATGGACGGCATAAGGAACCGCCTTTATTCTCCTCTTTTCAGTGAGGATGCATTGGATATGACGGGTGCTCTCTCGGCATCGGCTAAGGAAAGTCTTGTCAAGCAGTTGAACAATGAAAACCTCAGGCTTCAGTCACAGTTCATGGACCGGTTACGTTACGACACACGCTATGTGTACCCCGGACTCCGGTGGCAGTCGGGCGCACTCACCCCTTACGGGCAAATCAATGAATTGCCCGGCATCATGCGCAGCGAGCGAGTGGGGTTTGCCTTTATGCAGAATGTGGGTAATGTCACTTTAGGATTGTCGGCTTATAATGTCAATTACGGCATGTTCCGTGAAATGGCATCGCAGAAAGGAATATCCGCTTCACTTGAATGGCGGCTGAACGAGCATCTTTCGCTTCATGGTTTCGGGACTTATGCAGGGCGCATGAACAGCCTTAACGGACCGGGATTTTTCGGCAATCCGGTGAACCGCGCCGGATACGTCGACGCATCGAGGTACGGCGGATTTTTGCGCTATACTCCCAACGATAAGTGGGGCGTGGACATGGGCGCGCAGAACCAGTATAACATGGCTACGGGACGTTGGGAAGCGGCTCCGATACTGCGTCCCTTTGTAAAGGTCAACGGCAAGGATGCCATAGGTATCGATGTGGGAGGCATACTGTATCATCTCCTGAGAGAAAACGTAGGCAGGAAAATGGGCTGGGGCAGAGGCAACCCCACAATGGGACCGCCCATCCCCATGGGACCGCCCCCTGTCAGATAAACCACGTTGTTAGAATTGAGCGAAGAAATATCGCTTAAGACATTGTTGCTATCTGCTTGTCAAGAGCATTGCGGATGAACGCATTGATGGATATCCCTGCTTCTTTTGCAAGTATCGCAATTTTGCTATGAGTTTCGGGTGATATCCTGACATTCAATGCTCCTGAATAGCTTTTGCGAGGATTAATACCCTCAGTTTGGCAGAAAGAAAGATAATCATCTACGGCTCCATGAAAATCTTCACGAAGTTCAGCGACTGTTTCTCCTTCATAACTAATCATCGTATCATGAGGAAGTGCAAGCACTTTACCGTAAAGGCAATTATCTTCCTCGCTTATTTCAATACTACCAATGTAGCCTTTATAGTGCATTGTGTTCATATCAATTTATTGTTTTTTAGGAATTCTAATACCTGTTTCATAACATATGGTTTGATAAGACTATCAGGGTGAGGTCGATGTGCGGTATAAGAACTTTCTCCTTTTTTGAAAATAATTCTTGAACCACTCGTCTTACCTTTGTTTCCAATATCATAACCAAATATTGCGAATAATCTCACAAGTTCATTCCATGTGAAGTTATTTGGCTGTGACTTGAAGCGTTCTATTAGTTTTTCCTTGGTTCCCATAAGTTTTAATTATGTGGCAAAGGTAACTAAATTTTAGTTACAAAACAAGTTAATGGTATAGTAGGTTCTTGTAAAATGCTCAAATTTCTCCTATTTTTCGACTTTTAAGGATATATAGGGGTATAACCTGAGTTTTTTACGGTTAAAGGAGGGGGACTGGTGGTTGTGGGGGGTGTGGGTGGATAGGATGCGCCATTCCTGGGGATAGAGGTTGTTGGCGCGGTTGCCGAGGTTTTTCACAAATCCGAGAGGCCGTCCTCCGAATGTCAGCAACACGAATCTTTTAGGCGCATCGACAGTGATTGCCTCACGTCGCAGATAAGCGATCGCTTCCCGGTAAGAGATTTCGGCTTTCGGGAACGCCTCGGAATTTAACGCAGTGGAGAGCGCCAATGCCTGTGACGGAATCACATCCTTTCCTTTTATGGCGGCGACATGCACGCCACGGTATATCACATCGAGTGTTTTTTCAAGATTGGCGGTCAATTGCGCCCATTGTTCAGGAATTGCGGTAACATTGTCGCCGTTTTTCTCAATACGGAGCTTCGGACTCAGCCACCGGGAGCATTCCTGAGTGATATTGTCCTCCTTTTGCGGTTTCAAGGGGCGATTTTTCACTGGAGAAGGGGAACCTGTCTTGTGGATTACCGCCACGGTGAGACCTTCGCCCCTAACTCTTCCCGGAAGGAAGTGGGCGCATCCGTCGCGCTCCACGATGTTCCAGTCCTCCGGAAAATCAAGATTCACAATCTCAGCGTCAAGGTAGCTGTCGAGGATATATTGTACGATTGACTCGTTTTCGTCACGGTTGAAAGTGCAGGTGGAGTAAATCATGTGTCCGCCCGGCTTTAAAGCATTCCACAGATTGTCGATGATTTCTTTTTGGCGTTCGGCGCATTCTTTCACAAGGGCAGGTGTCCACTGGCTCACCGCTTCGGGGTCCTTGCGGAACATCCCTTCGCCGGAGCAAGGCGCATCCACTCCTATGATGTCGAACGTTTCATGCAGTTTCCGGAACTTGCGGGTATCGCCTCTTGACACGAGCACCGAGGGATAACCCCACTTGATTATGTTCTCTTTAAGCACTTCGGCGCGGTTGAACATAAACTCATTCGCCACAACAAGTGAGCCTTCCGGCAGAGCGTCGATGGCAGCAGTGGTCTTTCCGCCCGGCGCAGCGCAGGCATCGAGGTACACCATCGGGGAGCCGTCCTTTACAAGGCGGCTGATGATGTGGCTATATATCATGGAGGATGCATCCTGAACGTAGTAAAGTCCCTGATGCATGAACGGGTCGAAGGTGAATGAGGGTCGGGAGTCAAGGTACACTCCCCGGGGACACCAGGGCACCCGGTCGTATTTCGCCGGAAATTCCACGCCTTTGCCGGCATTGCCGCGCACACTCACTGACGGCTCCTGTTCAAGAGCCTCGATGAGCCCGTCAAAATCGGTGGTGAATCCCTGCGGTAAGCCCATGGGCGATTAGCGTTTTGTGCGGCGCACTGAACGTACCGCCGACGATGAGGACGATGATTTTATTTTCGACTCCTTCACTTTGGAGCTTTTGGGCTTGGTGGCGCGCTTGGCTCTTGACGAACGCGCCGATGAGGTCTTTTTGACTTCACGGGCGGCTATGGTGTCGCC
>DAAL01000166.1:9362-9676 GCA_001701065.1 Bacteroidales bacterium GP4 | reverse complement strand
ATAATATTCATGTGCCAGTACGCTGACCACATGATGGCTGCTGCGGAATTTTGTTGATTTTGCGCATCTGAACGGCGACCATTACCACTGTGACGACTGTGGCGCACATGTCGGAAAACGGATAGGAGAACCACACTCCGTCAAGCTCCATGAAGTGAGGCAGGATAAGAAGCAGCGGCACCAAGAATATCACCTGACGGATAAGACTAAGGAATATGGACTGCCCGGCTTTGCCTATCGACTGAAACAGCGTGGTGGCTATAATCTGGAAGCCTACTGCCCAAAACATCCATGTGGAAAGGCGGAAGCCGTTG
>DAAL01000166.1:7985-9350 GCA_001701065.1 Bacteroidales bacterium GP4 | reverse complement strand
TCGGCATCAACGGTAAACGCTTTCGCTATCCACTCGGGAAAGACAAGGCTCACAAACGAACCGGCGGCGGTGACGAAAGTGCCCACCAACGCCGAAATCCAGAAAATGCGCTTCATGCGTGCGTATAAGCCGGCTCCGTAGTTATAGCCGATAAGCGGCTGAACGCCCTGAGCAAGCCCCACGACAAACATGCACAGCAGCGAGGTGTAGGTGGTGAAGATACCCACTGCACCCACCGCTATGTCGCCGCCGTAGGCGTAGAGCGTGCGGTTGACAATGACGTTTATGACGCATCCGGTGACATTGATTATACTGGGAGCCGCGCCCACGCCTATAATGCCGAGCACAACCCTCCATTTCAAAGCATAGATTCCGGAGGTGAACTTCAGGCTTGTGTCGGGACGGAAAAAGTGGGCGACCACAAATATCATGCCTATAAACATGGATAGGTCAGTGGCTATAGCCGCCCCTTTTATGCCCATGTCGAGCACGAAGATGAAAATGGGCGCAAGCACGACATTGCAGCCCGCGCCGATGAACATGGTGTACATGGCGCGGCGGGGATAGCCAGAAGCACGCATCACACTGTTGAGATTGTAGGTGACGTTGATCAGGAACATGCCGGGGATGATGTAAGCCATGAAATCACGGGCGTAAGGCAAGGTGACCTGCGACGCTCCGAATGCCATGAGGATATCGTCAAGAAACAGGGCAAACAGCGACAGATACACGATGGCGTTGACAATGGTGAGGGTGAGGGCATTGCCCAGCACCATCTGCGCGCCGTGCATGTCCTTCTGTCCGAGCATTATCGACACCCGGGCAGCCGCACCGGCTCCGATGAGCACACCTATGGCGGCGCTGATGTTCATGACGGGAAATGTTATGGCAAGTCCGGCAATGGCATCGGAACCCACGCCGCGCCCGATAAAAATGCGGTCGATGACATTGTACAACGACATCACCACCATCCCCACCACAGCGGGCACACTGTACTCCCACATGAGCCGCCCGATGGAACTGGTGCCGAGACGGGCTATGTCGATGGATTTATCCTTTTCCATATCCGGCACTAAGAGAGCATACTGTAGATATTGGCACAACCGTTCTCAAGCATGTCAAGCACAAGCTCAAACCCTTCGGAACCCTCGTAATAAGGGTCAGGGACATAGTCATAACGTGAACTGAGGGTGACAAAATCAATCATGGGGACAATCTTGTCCATAGCCTCGACGGTGGGAGCCATGTCACGGAGGTTGCGTTCATTGGCGCTGTCCATGGCTACAATTAAATCGAAGCGGTCAAAATCGTCGTCGGTCACACGCCGCGCCCTGTGGGTAAGCTCGTAGCCGCGGCGGCGCGCAT
>DAAL01000166.1:0-7871 GCA_001701065.1 Bacteroidales bacterium GP4 | reverse complement strand
TGCCGGTGAACGGCATATGTTGCCAAGACACACAAAAAGTATTCTTATTTTATCCTTGCCCTTTAGAAAATCGATTCCTTTCATCTTATTTAGCTATTTGTCAATGCAAAGTTACCGAATTTTCTCGGAGGACACAAGCCGAGGTCTATTTCTCGCTCTCGCTCATATGGCTTATACGCCAAAGTGCCCACGTCACAAGCGCTCCGCAAGTAATCATTATCCACCAGAACGTCATTATGTCATGTCCGTTGCTGTGACTGACGTAAACAACGACTATCAAAACGACAAATATTAAAACCCATAGTAAATCATGGCATAGTTTAACAGGCATCATAACTTTAAGGCATTTAATTTTACTTGAATTTCATGGTCGCAACCACGGCACAGCCCCTTACTGCGGCAAATACCTGATGATTGCTCTCTCAAATTTACACAAAATCCAATCAATCAACACCTTCACCCCTCCCAAAATCCTTATTTTTAACCTTATTTAACCAAAGCTACGCAATTTTGAGCCAAAATGGGAGGAAACGCAATGGAATCATCATCAGCATTATACAAAAAAGTGACCGGGGATGCCGGTCACTTTTATGGTGGGGAGATGGAATTATTTTATTCGATGTAGCCGAAGCTGCGGAGCTTGTTCTCACGGTTGCGCCAATCCTTCTCGACCTTGACAAACAATTCGAGATACACGTGCTTGTCAAAGAACTTTTCGATGTCCTTGCGCGCCTCGGTCCCGACACGCTTAAGCATCGAGCCGCCTTTACCTATAATAATGCCCTTCTGCGAGTCGCGTTCCACATAGATTACAGTCATGATGTGGATGCTGTCCTCTTTCTCTTCAAATTTCTCCACAACGACTTCCACCGAATAAGGAACTTCCTTGTCAAGATTCATCAACAGCTTCTCGCGGATTATCTCGGTCACGAAGAAGCGCGCGGGCTTGTCGGTCAACGCGTCTTTGCCGAAATAAGGCGGAGCCACGGGAAGAAGTTCCACAATACGGTTCATGAGGGAGTCCACATTAAATCCGAGCTTCGCCGATGTGGGGAAAACCTCGGCATTGGGCAGCAAGTCCTTCCATTTGCCCACAATCGCCTCAAGTTCCTCATTACCTTTAAGCAAGTCGATTTTGTTGATTACCAGCAGCACAGGCACTTTCTCCTTAGCCACCTTCGACAGGAAGTCAGAGTTCTTGGTGGGATCCTCCACAACGTCAGTCACATAGATAAGCACGTCGGCATCGGTCAACGCCTCCTCCGAGAAGCCGCGCATAGCCTCCTGCATCTTGTAGTTGGGCTTCAGCACGCCGGGGGTGTCGGAAAACACTATTTGGTAATCGTCAGTGTTGACAATTCCGGTTATACGGTGGCGCGTGGTCTGAGCCTTGGAGGTGATGATGCTTATGCGTTCGCCCACGAGGTCATTCATCAAAGTGGATTTACCCACATTGGGATTGCCTACGATATTGACAAATCCCGATTTATGATTTTCATTCATATATAAGAATTTTTAGTTTCAAAAATAGTACCGGTCGAAGTCCCCTTCTCTCCTTATAACAATTAATTTGCGAAAATAACTATAATTTCCCAAAAAAGAGAGCAATGGGCGAAAAGATTGCTGAAACGAACCTCCTAAAATTACAATGGGCCGGTCTCACGACCAGCCCCATTGTAATTAACCTTAAATCTAATACCATGAAAAACACAGTGCAAATATAGTAATTATACCTACTAAACATTGGGAGACATTAAAGGTTCGGAGTTTTCCTATATTTAACATAAGTTAACGAAATTATGGCGTTTTTTTCCGTAATTTAGCGTTCCGATAATCATACAACGTGAATTATGAAGACTAAGATACTTATTGTCGATGACGAAGAGGCTCTATGCGATATACTTAAGTATAATCTTGAGCTTGACGGGTACGAGGTAGAGTACGCTCTCTCGGCGGAAGAAGCATTGACTATGGACCTTGCTCCTTTTTCATTATTTATAGTGGATATAATGATGGATAAGCTCAGCGGGTTTGACTTTGCGAAGTTGTTGAAGAACAACCCCGCCACACAGAACACACCTATAATATTCTGTTCGGCGCTCAACGGCGAGGACGACACTGTTATGGGGTTGAACCTCGGCGGCGACGACTATATCACCAAGCCGTTTGTGACCGGCGAGGTGCTTGCGCGTGTAAGGGCGGTGCTCCGTCGCTCCCAGGCGGCGCAACAGATGTCGCAAGTGTCCACTCAGGGCGTTACCGAGCCTGACGTGATATTCAAAAATCTACGCATCGACCGCAACGAGAAAGAGTGTTACCTCAACGGAACACCCATCACCCTCACCAAAACCGAATTCGAAATTCTGCTTTTCTTCCTCACCCACCGTAACCGCATTTACTCACGTGAGGAAATCATAAATGAAGTGTGGCCCAACGATGTTGTGGTGTCCAACCGCACTATCGATACCAACATAACCCGCTTGCGAAAAAAAATCGGCGAGTACGAAAAGAACATTATGACACGCATAGGGTTCGGTTATGGCTTTAAAGAGACGGTTTAGTTACCAGTGGCGCATGTTTCTGCCCATTGTGACTATGCTTTGGGCGATACTCATCATCTTTGCGTTCTACTTGAACAACAAAGAGAAGGAGATGCGCATAAACACTGTGAACCACGAAATGGAGCTTATAAACTCCCGTGTCATCACAGCCTACGAGCACGACATGGACATAGAGCCGTTCATGAGCTTCATAAAGAGCTATTACGACAAGTCCATGTTCAAGGGCATCAGAATGTCAGTGTACAATGCCATGGACAGTTCGCTGCTCTATTGCATAGGCACTCCCATCCCTTACGACATCGATGAGACCCCGGAACTGTCGCAAGCCATTGTGAACGGAGCCGGGGCTTCCATCCGCAAAAGTAAGTTTGTCGCCAACAATCCTTACTACTTCTTCGGCATCAGCCGGAGCAACGACGGAGCCATATTCGTGCAGACTGCAATGCCTTACACCGATGCCATCAAGCTACAGCTTGAGGACGACCGGTCATTTGGGGTGCTCATCATTATCTTGGGAGTGGCGATGACCATCATCACCTATATATACACGCGTATAGGACGAAATGTGACCATCCTGCAGCGGCTGGCGCAAAACATAGCCAAGGGGGAGGAAATCAATGTGGACGAAGAGTTTCCGCGCGACGAGTTAGGCGATGTGGCACGTGAAATCATAAAACTGTACCAGGAGCGGCTTGAAGCCGTGGAACAGTCCAACCACGAGCACGAGGAAGCCAATAAGGCAACCAAGCGCACTCTTGAAACCATCAAGCAACTGTCCAACAACATCAACCACGAGCTCAAGACCCCTGTAAGCGTAATAAAGGGGTACATTGACACAATGATTGACCACCCCGACATGGACGAGGCTACACGCGAACGCTTCTTTGTGAAGATACAGGAGCATGTGAACCGCTTAGGGTCAATGCTTGACGACCTCTCTACCATAGCCAAGCTCGAAAACGCCGGAAGAGGCACGCCGCGCGAGAAAGTGGACATGCACGAGCTCACAAGCAACATATTCACCGAGCTGCAGAACATAAACCACAACAACATGGAATTCCGCTTCTCCATCCCTCAGGAATGTTTTGTCTTCGGCAACTACAATCTGATCTACGGAATGATCATGAACCTTGTGCGCAACGCGTTCTTCTACTCCCACGGCACATACTGTCAGCTTGACCTCATCAAGCGAGTGAAGAACCACTATGTGTTCCTGTTCTACGACGACGGCACCGGCGTGAGCGAAGAGCATCTTCCCCACATGTTTGAACGGTTCTACCGCATCGACAAAGGCCGCTCCCGTAAAAACGGAGGGTCAGGACTCGGCTTGCCCATCGTGCAGAACTCCATCCGCATCATGGGAGGCGAAATCGTTGTGCGCAACCACAGCCCTCACGGACTGGAGTTTGAATTCACGCTTCCCGTTTGGGGCAACGAGCGAAAGGAATAATTTTTATTAATCGGCTGACCAAATTAAGATTTAATAACATTGGCACTCGGGCGTAACACGTTTGTCATAAACAGATATTAACTTTGCATCGGAATGAGGACAACGCCGATTGTCGGTTCATTCCCTTAGAAGGTATTTCGATCATTACCTGATAAAATGCAATCAGCGAAAATAGTAATTTGTTAATATATTAATTATTCGGCAAAGGATGAGTCTTTCCATAAAAGAGAGACGCCTCAATCCGAGGAAGATGAAAGTCGAGATGACATCACAAAAATCCCCTTTGTTCGACATGTATAAAAGGTTGCCTTTTCGGCAACCTTTTTTTATTTAAAAACTCTTTAAGAAAATTTTCAAACAGTTACTCACGCTTTCCCGGAATTTTAGTACTTTTGTATTAGGAAACGGCGGCGGAACATGCTGCGGCTTCTGAATAAACTTGTGATATGGCGAAAAAAATTGCTGAGACTCCGTTGATGAAACAGTACGTCGAGATGAAGAAAAAGCATCCCGACGCGATACTTCTATTCCGTGTGGGCGACTTCTACGAAACATTCTCCGACGATGCCATCATAGCGTCGCAGATTCTCGGAATCACTCTCACCCGGCGCGCCAACGGCACTGCTCAGTATGTGGAGCTTGCGGGATTTCCCCACCATGCGCTCGACTCCTATCTGCCCAAACTCGTGAGAGCCGGAAAGCGAGTGGCGATATGCGAACAGCTGGAGGACCCCAAGCTTACCAAAAAACTCGTCAAGCGCGGCATCACCGAACTGGTGACCCCGGGCGTGGCAATGAGCGACACCGTCCTCAACCATCGTGAGAACAACTTCCTTGCCGCTCTGCATTTCACCAAGAACAAAGGCATCGGACTGTCGCTGCTCGACATCTCCACCGGCGAGTTTCTTGTGGCGGAAGGAGAAGCTGACTACATCGACAAACTCATCAACAATTTTGCACCTAAAGAGATACTCGTGGAACGCGGCAACCGCCGTCTTCTCGAAGAGACATTCAGCAACCCTCATCTGCCATCGTTCGAACTGGACGACTGGATTTTCACTGACGACGCAGCCCACGACCGCCTGTTGAAACAGTTTGAGACCTCCAACCTCAAAGGCTTCGGTGTACACTCCATGAAGATAGCGATAGTTGCCGCCGGTGCCATTCTACACTATCTCGACATCACAAAGCACACCCAGACCTCCCACATCACCTCCCTCGCCCGCATCGAGGAAAGCTCTTATGTGAGGCTCGACCGATTCACAGTGCGCAACCTTGAGTTGATAGAGAGTATGAACGAGGACGGCAAGTCGCTGCTCGATGTCATTGACCGCACCATCAGCCCCATGGGCGCGCGGCTTCTGCGCCGCTGGCTGCTTTTCCCCCTTACCGATGTCAAAGCCATCAATTCACGCCTTGACGTGGTGGAATATTTCTTCCGCAGCCCCGAAGAGCGCGAACAGCTGAGCGCATTGCTCAAAACCATTGGCGACATGGAACGCATCATCTCTAAGGTGGCGGTGGGACGAGTAACACCCCGTGAGCTTATACAACTCCAGAATGCACTCACGGCTCTGGAGCCGATAAAAAAGATGTGCATGGATGCTGACCAGGGCGGACTGAACGCCATAGGCGAACAACTCAACCCCTGCACCCTCATCCGTGACCGCATAGCACGTGAAATCGTGGACGACGCTCCGCTTGCGCTGAACCGCGGCACGGTAATCAAGAGCGGAGTGGATGCCGAACTTGACGAACTCCGTGACATAGCATTCCGGGGCAAGGACTATCTGCTGAAACTGCAGGCGCGCGAAAGCGAAGCCACCGGAATCTCAAGCCTGAAGATAGGCTACAACAATGTGTTTGGCTACTACATCGAAGTCACCAACACCCACAAGTCCAAAGTTCCGCCTGAATGGGTCAGAAAACAGACACTCGTCAACGCCGAGCGTTACATCACCCAGGAACTTAAGGACTACGAGGAAAAAATCATGGGCGCGCAGGAAAAAATAGAAATCATCGAACGCCGCATCTACGAGGAGCTTGTGGCGCGCATCATGGAATATGTGGGTGCCATAAAACTCAACTCCACCCTCGTCGCACAGCTTGACGTGCTCCTGTCATTCACCCGCTGCGCCCTCGAAAACCGCTACAACCGTCCCGTGGTGGACGATTCGCTTACCATCGAAATCGAGGAAGGAAGACACCCGGTAATCGAACGCCAGCTTCCTCCCGGCGAACCGTATATAGCCAACAGCGTCAGCCTCAACAACTCCGGCACACAGATTATGATGATCACCGGGCCTAACATGTCAGGTAAATCGGCGCTTCTTAGGCAGACGGCGTTAAACGTCATCCTCGCCCAGATAGGTTCCTATGTGGCTGCCGACAGCGCCCACATAGGCATAGTCGACAAAGTGTTCACCCGCGTGGGAGCAAGCGACAACATATCCCTCGGCGAGTCCACATTCATGGTGGAAATGAACGAAGCGGCTTCAATCCTCAACAACATGAGCAGCCGAAGCCTTATCCTTTTCGACGAACTCGGACGCGGCACGTCCACTTACGACGGAATATCCATCGCCTGGGCTATCGTGGAACATATACACGAATACGGTAATATGCACCCCAAGACCCTGTTTGCCACCCATTACCATGAACTGAACGAGATGGAGGGACAGTTCCCGAGAGTGAAGAATTTCAATGTGTCGGTCAAGGAAATCGACGGCAAAGTTGTGTTTCTGCGCAAACTTGCGCGCGGAGGAAGCGAGCACAGTTTCGGTATACATGTGGCGAAAATCGCAGGCATGCCGCCATCTATTGTGCGCCGTGCCGACGAAGTACTGCACCACCTTGAGTCAAGCAACCGTCAGGAGTCGGCGACCCCCGGAAAAAATCTGCGGGAAGTGAGCGAAGAGCGAAGCGGAGTACAATTGTCGTTCTTCCAGCTTGACGACCCCGTGCTGACCCAAATCCGTGATGAAATCCTCAACACTGACATCAACAACCTCACCCCCATGGCGGCGCTCAACAAGCTCAACGACATAAAACAAATCATCACCGGCAAAAACTAATCTCGTCCCGTTTAGCCCCCTTTCACTTCATCAAGAAATGATTTAAGTACCGGGACAAGCGCAGGGATATCGTTTTGTATTACATCGTATAGCACTTCAGCACTTATCGAATAATAGCCATGCACCAAAATATGGCGCATTCCTTCGATTTGTCGCCAAGGCAATTGAGGATGACTTTCTTTAAATTCTTTCGTAATCATATAGGCAGCCTCACCTATAATCTCAACCATCTTGGACAACCCATAAAAAAGCACCTTGTCCAGACGTATTTCATCAAGCGAATGCTTATCTTTTTCCGTTCCAAGGAGAGTTGCCATATCAAGCATATGGCTGATACGTCCCGAATCTTTAAGA
Source organism: Bacteroidales bacterium GP4 (assembly GCA_001701065.1). Classification (GTDB taxonomy): domain Bacteria; phylum Bacteroidota; class Bacteroidia; order Bacteroidales; family Muribaculaceae; genus Muribaculum. Next base: position 432 of record DAAL01000166.1, on the reverse strand, counting down.
GGATCTCTCATAAATCAAAATTTTATCTCGCTCAACACTTTCACGAGCAAAATCCATAAGTCCACGATTCTCCACCAAATCAACTTTGCAGCCAAGCAATTCGGTCAAATCCATAAGGATACCTCCCATTTCAAACAGCGATACTAACCCTTTGGAATTATCATAATCAACGAGAATATCCATATCACTTGTCGAAGTTTCATCCCCGCGTGCATATGAACCAAACAGCCATGCCCTTTCAATAGGCTGCTTCGCCATAAAATTGCGTATCTTAGGAATCAGATTCAATGTACGTTTACTTATCATAATCAACTCGTTTAACGCAAAGTTAACAATAAATTTTTAATTTTACGCTTATTGATAACAAATTCGACATCCCTATAGATTCTCACCCCATGCGCCAGGCAGAAGTGTTTTACAGTTGTTTCAGGA
>DAAL01000225.1:2826-2962 GCA_001701065.1 Bacteroidales bacterium GP4 | reverse complement strand
AATGAGCGCAGCGAATTGCCCGGAACGGATGTGGAATTATCAGGGTTGTTTCCGTAGGAATCATCATATAAAGACGATTCTTTCAGAAACCATGATTCAACCGTCCTTTGTCCGGACAATTCACTGCGTTCATTGC
>DAAL01000225.1:2461-2683 GCA_001701065.1 Bacteroidales bacterium GP4 | reverse complement strand
GCCTACAGCGGAAATTGCATTCCCCCGGGATGGGTTGTCCGCCAATAGCGAATCGGTGACATCGTTTGGCGGTTATTGTCATTCCGATGGTGACATCATGTTATGGTCATTGTCATCTCGATGGTGATATTATTTGGCGGCTATTATCATTCCGATGGTAATGTATGTTATGGCTATTCGTGTAGATGAGGTAATACCCCGTAGGGAGAAGCCGTGTAGCGG
>DAAL01000225.1:0-2411 GCA_001701065.1 Bacteroidales bacterium GP4 | reverse complement strand
AATGAATGTCCCCCTCCCACCCATCAAGCTCCGTAGGAGCGCAACCCCATGTAGCCCATCCACCTCGATATATATGTGTTATTCGGGTGGTGGGGGATAAATGATAAAATAGTATCATGTTTTGGTTGAATTGTATTATGCTATTCGGTGTGGATTTTTATAATTTTGTAAAAATTAATTAACCTTATTAAACTTAACTTTAAATCGTAGAAATTATGATTAAATTACTAACATCGGTGGCGTTAGTTGCCACAGTTTTAACCGCCAATGCCGCTGAATATCCTTTATCTTTGGATAATCTTGGATCTGGGTGGGGCTCAGAATATGATGCAGCAACTAAAACAATAACTTATACAGGCGAATGGTCTGGTCGTGGTTGGTGGTTTGGGACTGATACTCCATTGGATGCTACCGGATATGATGAAGTCGTAGTTGAATATGAACCATCTGAATTTACTGTTCAATTGGTTATAGAATACAATGGAGCAGAATCAACAACGAGTTCATCCCCGGCAGGTGAATCTATGGTGGTCGGTAAAATCGCAGATAGTAATATAAAGCAGATTTATTTGCAAAATTCACAATTAGGTAGTCTGACATTGACAAATGCTTATCTGCGTAACTCAATTACTTATGAGGAAATACCTTTGACTATATATGAAAAACAAAGCCTTCTTAAAAGCGAATGGTCTTCACTTCCTGAGGAAGCCCTTGTAAGGTTTACAGTAGAAAATACATCAGGAGAATCTCGTCAAGGATGGGGAATTGGTGGTATTTTTGCCTATAATAACTGGGAAGGAGAAGAAAACACCAATAAAGGCGGAGCGTTTGGCTATAAAGTTAGTGGAGCCGCTGAAACAATATTTACTTTTGACCTGACTATTCCGAAACTTAATGAATTGTGTATAGCCGGAGGTCAAGATTTAGGAGGTATTACTTGGAATATCTATAATGGCTGTGCTATTATAGGTGTGACTGCCTTAGTTCCGGAAGGAAGTGTAGAACCTCAAGATCCTAATCTTATATTTGAAGGGAATATGAACCTTTCATGGGGTGGAATTGCAAGAGTAGATGTAGCAAAATATGAGCTTGCATTAGGTGATGTTATAGTGTATGAGTTCTCTGAAGTGTCTGACGATAAGGCTGATTGGGGTTATACAGCACAAGCAAATATCAACATTGGAGAAAATAAACCACTGATGGGAGCCGCTAAAATGGGATATTATACACTAAAAGCCGGTACTGTAAAAGTAGGTGTGACTCAGGAACTTCTTGATGCGGCTACTGAGGCTGGAAGTTTTTCTTTAATGGGTTCAGGTGCTACACTTGCTAAAGCATATATAGTAAGAGGAGCCGCTGATTTTGACGAGTCTATCCTTGTATGGGGTTCACGCACAGGAGCTGTAGAAGTCTTTACTACTATTCCGGAAACAGCGAAATACCTCAATATTACAATGGACAAAGTGCCTAATTATATGGCAGTATGTAATGGAAGTTGGGCTGAAATAGCACAGCCGGTTAACCGCATCTATACAGCTGATGATGCCCCTGTGACTTATCAGGTCGAAGTTACTCCTGAATTGCTTGCAGCAATCAACGGAGCTTCTACTCTTATTATAAATGGCAATGAGGACTCTGAATTTGTATCTCTCAGTGTCGGTGACGAGTTGATCGTTGACTACGATTTGACAACACTTAAGCGCGTGGAAAGCGTGGAAGATGTACCTGCAAGCTATAGCACACCGTTGGAAATAACTCCTGAGGAGCTCCCGGGCTTAGGCAAGGGTTCACAACTTGTGATAACTTACACTCGTGGTACTGACGAAGTTGAACTTAGTGTGTACGCTATCGTAGAAGGCAGCGAGCCTATGCAGCTTCCGGGTACCTATCCTGCTTATGGAACAGGCTATGTGATTATCCCTCTGACCGAAGAACAGGTAGTGGCTATCAGCAAAGGCACACTCCGCATAGAAGGTCATGACATGATCATAAACAAGATTTATTACAGCGAAGGTGAAGAGATCACCGGTATAGCTGACATCAATGTAGATGCTAACGCTCCGGTGGAATACTTCAACCTCCAGGGTATCAAAATCAGCGCCGATGACGCTACCAACGGCATCTTTATCCGTCGTCAAGGTGGAAAGAGCGTGAAAGTGGCTCGTTAAGCAACTGATATTGTAGATATAACGCGCTAATATAGCATGGTTTATTAGCGAATGAGGGATGCGCCCGTGAGGCGTGTCCCTTTTTTTATGGAAAAATCACTATCTTTGCAAAAAAACTATCACATTATGAGAAAACTGCTATCATTGATTCTTGCCGGAGCTATAGCCGCCGGAGCTACAGCCCAAAATTTTGACAATACCTTCACTGACGCTACCCTGCGGCTCGACTGCATATTCGGCGGT
>DAAL01000137.1 GCA_001701065.1 Bacteroidales bacterium GP4 | reverse complement strand
GGCGGTGTAATCAGAGCCGCCTCGACCCAAATTGGTGACATTGCCCTCAGCGTCACTTGCGATGAAGCCGGGCACTACCACTACCTTGGACTGCAGATTGTCAAAAAGCTTATGAATGAGCGGCTGGGTCGCTTCATTGTCCAGAACATGCTTGTCCCACTGCTTTACAGTCTTGATGAAGTTACGGCTGTCAATGTGCTGGGCACCGTTGATGACATGCGATATAATTACTGACGAGATACGTTCACCGTAGCTCACCACAATATCAAGGGTGCGCTCGCTCAGGTCCTTAAGCAAGCTTATTCCCCTATAGATGTTCTCTAATTCCTCCAGTAAAGGATTGACTATTGAATTCACCTGAAGCTTGTATGCCTCCGGAACAATACCGTCAATCACACTGTGGTGGCGTTCCACTATCTTGGCATAGCTTTCAAGATGAGCAATATCTCCTTTAGCGGCTAAACGCGCAGTATTAATCAACTGGTCGGTAATACCTCCGAGTGCCGAAACTACAACTATTACAGGCTCTTTCTGCCCTTCCACTATAGCTTTCACATTCTTCAGGCTTTCGACAGTTCCTACTGACGTTCCTCCGAATTTCAATACTTTCATATCAAATAATCCAAATTTTTCTTTTTCCGGTGCAAAATTACTCAAAATATAACATAATTCACGAATATTTTTCGCTTATTGTCATCAGAAAAACGAAATATTAGTAAATTGTCAAATATTAGAGGGTGTATATCATACACCTTCTTAGAACTTCCTTAGCTCGATGAGTGCGATGTCGGATTCAAGCACAAGACGCTTTCCGGTAAGCTCTTCGACCTTGAACATAGTCTCCCAGTCCTTCATGCCCCAAGGCTTCAATGATTCGCCGTCCTTATTGTAAGGGAACTGGAGCCTGATAGTCTTGGCTCCCTCATTGTAATCCATATTGCCGCCTATCGTGCCGCCGCCTACCCTGGTAAGGTTCACGGTGTGAAGGAAGAAGCAATAGTACAACTGCCCCGGCACAACATCGATGCTATCCTTGTAATCAATCTTCATGATTTGCCACTGTCCGTCCAAATCACCGTTTATAGGTGTCTTGCGGCACCCCGACAAGCCCCCCAGTATAACTATAAGAGCCACTGCCGTCAATAGAAAATGCTTCATAGCCATCCTGTTTTTCTAAGAGTTAACATAACACCGTTGCTCTTTCCCAATATCGCTCCCCTGTCAGCACCGAATGAAATGGTAGCCGAAGCGCCGGAAAGCCATTTGGGCAGATAGGTCACTTCAAGAAGTCCGTTGATATTCTTCTCGACCTCAGGAAGAGGACGTGAATAGGTGCCCCAACTGCGTGTGTAAGAGAACAGCACCCTGTAATTAATCTCGTCACAAGGCTGTCCCATAAACCCGATGTGATGGCTCTCCACCCTATTGTTGCGGAAATATATCATTCCGTCCTTATTATAGATGGGCGACACAATCAACGGATTGCCGATTCCCATGCCCCAGTGCTGCCATCCGGTGTAGATGTAATGATTGTAATAATCGTCACGGCCGCTCACTTGCTCGGGTATCTCCGGTGTATGGTCCCAGTAGACCGGACCGCTCTGATCCTTCATGTAGAGGTACTCGTAGACGAGAGTGCTTATAAAAGGATTCTTGGGAATGGAAAGCTCCAATCCCCATAGACCGTCCTTCCACGCATAGTCAAAAAACATCTGCGAGTGGTCCTCGAAATAATGCTGATAGTAAAGCCCCAGATTCCATTCAGGGGTTATGTCCCACGAAGCGCGTAGATTCCAAGAGCCCACATGGTTGCCGTAGATATTGGTCTGCTCTCCCGCGGGGGTGGAAGAATCACCGCTCGACGGGAAAAACACATGAAACCATTCCTTGATGCCGTCAGGCATATCGGTAACCGTAGCTCCCGAAATGGACTTGCCGCCAAACTGCGCCGCCATTTCGATTCCACCTTCTATCCATGCCGGAAATTTCTCCCTGTTGCCTATCTTGAGGTACAATCCCTTGGAATGGTACAGCACATGCTTGGTGTGCTTGCTGCCATTGGCTACGAAGGATTCCTGCCATCCGTCGTCAGTGAACATTCCGTAAGCCACATAACCTTTCACCGAAAGGAGATTTTTGGTTCCGGGAATAAAAGTGTACTCGGGGATTCCCACCCTCAGCTGCGGAATGGGACGCGCATTGCCTGAATACAACAGGTTGCCTGACGACAACCGGGGATTATTGAACTCACCGTACATCTCTTTGCTGCCGAGCATCGCGCCCAAGCATCGATATTTTATCTCACCGTAAAGCTGCTGGATGATAAATGACGACGAATAATTGTAAGCTCCCACCAAGTCCACTCCGGCACCCCACGAGAATCGTTCTTCCTTATCCAATGGCTTGAAAATGCCGGCACGGAGATATCCGTTATTCTTTTTGACCGATGAAAGACCTTGCTTGTTGTTGACCAACCAGAACGGAGTATTTTCGCCTGAACTGAACGATGTCTGAGCCTCGACATTATAGTAGAGGCTGTCTATAGCATTAGCGCACATCGCACCGCCCAGCAATACCATGGTCAATATACCACGTAACATAAATATAAATAAACGTTGAAAATTATAGCTTTTACAAGTTGATTCTTCCCACAAAACGCACAAACAACAACAAATGTTCTGCACAAAAATAAAAAAGCCCTTAACGTTAAGTAAAAACTTTAAGGGCTCTTTAAGTTATGTTATAGATGTGACTTGCTAAAATGCTTCCTTATTTAAGGGCATTCTTTACAGCGTCATTGGGAACCATTTCTTCTTTGAAGACGTAAGCGCCGGTCTTGGGAGATTTCTCCATCTTGATGACTTTGCTATAAGTACGTCCTTCACCTTTTTGCAGTGATGCTACGGTTTTCTTTGCCATATCGAGGTATTATTATTTAATTTCTTTATGAACAGTTACACGCTTCAAGATTGGGTTGTATTTCTTCAACTCCAAACGGTCAGTAGTATTTTTTCTATTTTTAGTAGTAATATAACGAGAAGTGCCGGGCATGCCGCTTGCCTTATGTTCAGTACATTCAAGGATCACTTGGACTCTATTACCTTTAGCTTTCTTTGCCATAATACTTAGTCTATAAATTTAATATCTTTTCCAGTTAAATAGCCCTTTTCAGCTGCTTGCATCATTGCTGCGTTAAGACCCAGCTTGTTGATTGTACGAAGTCCGTTAGCTGAAATAGTAAGACGAATCCAAGTATCCTGTTCTACCCAGTAAAATTTCTTCTCGAACAGATTCACATTGAATTTACGCTTTGTACGGCGCTTTGAGTGCGATACGTTATTACCGACCATCGCTTTCTTGCCTGTGATTTGACAAATCTTTGACATGGCTGTTTGTTTTCTTTTGAGTTTGTTATTTACAATTAACACATTCAGTTTTGAGGCCGCCATCTCCGTCTCATATCATTATCAAGTGCATCATTCTCAATAATTTTTAAGGATGAGCCCCAAAAACGTGTGCAAAGTAACGAATTTTTCCGCAAATACACAAATATTTCCCTGTCCAATAATGCTATTTACCCAATAAATTTAGTTTTTTTGAGAAATAATCCCTCAGCACCTTGGCGCTTAGCTCCCCGTCAGTGACTATCGACATCACCGAAGGCGCATCGCGGCGGCTCAAAAACTGCGGGTAAATCTCGCGAAGCTCCTTCTCGGAAGAGCACTCGCAATAATCAAAACCGTAAGCTTCGGCAATGGACTTAAGCGGGAAATGCCGGTCAACGACGAAATATTCTTCAAGCTGAGGAAGGGAGGACGTAGACTTAATGAAACGGAATATTCCACCGCCGCCGTTGCACAGCACTATCATCTTGAAGTTTCCGCCTATGCCGGGCGCGCTGAACGCCGACAAGTCGTACTGCACACTCATGTCGCCTGTGATGAGAATGGTGAGCCGGTCAGTGACAGTCGATGCGCCAATGGCTGTAGAGGTAGTGCCGTCTATGCCGCTCACTCCCCTATTGCTGTCAAAACGGACTGACGAGGGGACTTTGAACAGCTGGGCATAGCGGACCGATGTGCCGTTGGAAAGCTGCACATTGCATCCGTCAGGCAGATTCTCAAACACGTACTCCATGGCTTTAAGGTCGCTCCACGGCGAACTATCAATGTAAAGCCGATGGAGAGCCTGACCTTTTTCCGACAGAACGCGCCACAATGACCGGTAGCCGGAGGAACCGGAGGCTTCATGAGAATATGCGGAACTGACTGCGCTGAAAAAGTCCACGGCAGGCATGTTGACGGTGGATGTAAGCGACTGGAAGCAGTCGATTGTGTTCTCCGATTCACCCACATGCCAGTGCTCACGTACATCGTTCTGCCTTAAGAATGCCTTTACCATCCTCGACACCAACGCGCCGCCGAAAGTAATCACTATGTCAGGCACGTAAGCGTCGCGGTCCTCATCGGGCATCACTGACAGTGTAGCGTCAATGCAGTCGATGTAGTCAGGCGACGAAACATTTGCCATTTTTTCAGTTAGCACCACAATGTTGCTCTTCTTGGCAAGCAATCGGAGCGATTCATCAAGCCGCTTGTCAGGCGCATGGAATCCGCCAATAATCATGACTTTTGACAATGACATTGCGGCGACAATTCTGTCAGCCAACTCAGGGGACAGAGTTTTGTCGACCGGCATATTGTCAATCACCCTGTCAATCCACTTTGATGAACCGGGTTTTCTTGTGCCGTTTAACGGTTCGTCAAGCTGCACATTTATGTGCACCGGGGCTTTTCTGCCGTTGGTGGCGCAGATGAGGGCATCGTTGATCACACGGTTGCTGTACCATAATATATTGTTTTCGGTACTGAACGACGGCAGGTTGTAGCTGCGCTTCACGTAGTGCGACAAAGCCTCGTACTGACGCAGTGTCTGGCTGTCGTCCTGGTCAATCCACTCCATGGGGCGGTCAGCCGAAATGACGATAAGCGGCAGCATCCGGTAATAAGCCTCGGCTACCGCAGGCGAATAGTTCAGGACAGCGGTTCCCGAGGTACACACCAGAGCCACGGGCGTGTCGCTCAACGCCGCCTTCCCCAATGCGATAAACGCCGCCGAACGTTCATCGATAACGACCGTTTTCTTGATTTTGTCGCAAGCCGCAAGAGCCACAAGGATGGGCGCATTACGGCTACCCGGCGACACGA
>DAAL01000216.1:1755-5334 GCA_001701065.1 Bacteroidales bacterium GP4 | reverse complement strand
TCGTCAAGCTTGAAGTTAACAACTTGAGCTCCGGCAGTACCGTATGCTATGTAAGCAATACCGTCACGTACCTGAACGAAGTTGGCTGAACCACCGGTATCATACCAAGACAATACTTCAAGTGTATTCTTGTCAAGGACATAAACACCTGCACCACCATAAGCTACGAATAGATAGTCACCTGCGATGTAGAGACCGTTGGCAGCAGAAGTTTCAAATTTTTTGGTGAATTCAAATTTAATATCGTTTACGGCATTATATTCTTTATACCATTCTGAAATCTTGAATCGACCAATCTGTTGCCCGTTCTGGTATACGCCTACACCTTCACGACCTTGGCAAGAATAAACTGTACCATCGTTGTCAACGGCGATTACATCTTTACCGTAGACAGGAGCAAATGCAGGAACATCAGCTGTCCATACGCTTGCGCCTAACCAATCGTTGGCATTCCACATAGTAATCTTAGCGGGGAGTGCGGTAGTTACATCATTTTCATCGTAATCAACTCCCGGACGTTGAGTGTATTCTATTGTTGCCACATAATTGCCATTCATAGCAACGTGTTTAGCAGAACCGTTGGTTGTCATAGACTTGCCGAATTTGCCTTTCCAGTGCCAATCCTTTTCTCCTATACCTTCTACTTTGTCGTCTTCTTTTTCAAAGATGTCAAAGTTTCCGATTTGGTAACCACCGGCACTTGTGATATACAAATCATTGCCGTTAACAACAAGGCTGTTACCTGACATTGCGTTACCGTCCATCAACTCACGTGCAACCATAATATCGTCATAATTATCAGGAAGGAAGTTGTTGATATAGGGTAGGTTGATTTTAGCTATGAAACCACCTTTTTTAGGATGATCACCCACTCCGTACAACATGTTGTTGTGATAAATGATGTGGTTGAAATCATAAGCATTGTCTATTGGCTCATAATCAACATCCATGCCTCCGATATTGCCAGCTGTAGCTGTTTCCATCCATGCATCTAAAACGATTTGATTATTTTGAACGTCATAAGTCAAAGTTTCGATACATCCGTGTATTGCGTGGTCAGCTTCTACTTGACCGGCACCACGCTTGTGCCATGAAAGGAAGAATTGGTTATTACCGCCTAATGCTACACAAGTTGCAGAAATTGGGTGTGTGTGGTCAACATCAATACCTCCAATAGGTTCCGGAATTACAGGAGGAACGGGTTTAGGATTGGGAGAACTTGCCCCAGCACAACCATCTTCTAAATTCTTAGGTTTAACGGCTGCAAAGTTTACACCTTCGGGAGATACGAAAATGTAACTATTCTCAACACCGTTTCTGTTGACTACCTCATTGGATTTGTTTGAGTTATAAAGAATGGTTTTTTCATCAATGATAATATTGCCATTGAAGAATGACATTATAGAACGTTTATCGTTTCCTTCATCCATATTCCCATATATAGCTTTCGCCAATATGAATGCAGGATGCTTATTACCTGTGGCATTAAATTGACAATTTGTGTTACCGAATTTTATGTCGTTTTCGATATTGACAAAAGTGCTTGAATTGAGATAAATAGTACCACCGGCAGTGATTTCCAAGTTGTCGGCGTGTAAAGTTTCACGAATCTTAAAGCCGCCATAGTTGGCTACAGTCAAATCTTTTGTGACATCCAAGCATTTAGTGCAAAGTTTACCGTTTGTGTTAAATGTGAAATTGCCATCTATTTTGGTGGTTGCAGCAACGCTTAACTTAATATCATTTGTGAGACTTAAATCACCATAGTGAGTGAAAGTTCCTGCTGAAATATTACCTTTATTGTGATTTAGCTTTGCGAAAACAACATTTCCTTCAACATTAAGAGAGCAATCGTTGCTCATTGTGAATTCGGCATCCTTGTTTCCGAAATCTCCCTTGATGTAAACATGGGAATTGTCAATGCCGTCAATTGCAACGGAACCATAGGCGTAGATATTTACTCCATTTATCCATCCAAAACTTGCACTTGCGCCCGGAGCGATATAAAATGTGATACCATTACCGTTATAAGTCTTAATATTCACATCAGGAGCATCTATATAGATGACGTTAGCTCCGCTATTTTGGAATTCGTATGATCCTGTTTTTCTAATTACACCATCTTTTGAGTTGGCGTACCAATTTCCTGTAAGTTCTTCTAATCCTTCCGGAATGCCTTTAAAGTCTTCCATCTCGAATGTAGGAAGGCTTTCCCCCGCACGGCTACCGCCGACAAACGGGTTGTAGTTATAGATGCTGCCGCCGAACTTATCAAGGTCGGTGTACACATTGACAGGCACATTGCCTAAACTCTGCACGCCTGCGGAAGGACCGTCGGGATTCTCCGGATTATTGCCTTCGTTAGGACCATCGTCGGTACAGCTTGCCATTGCAAGAACCGAAGCTGCAGCGATGAATGAAAAATACCTAAATTTCATAAAGGTTAAAAATTATGAGGTTAAAAAATAATATTATTTCTTGGATAGTTCAGTTCCAATGTGCAAATTTAATATCTTTTAGGGCTAAATCCAAATATTTTAATAAGAATTTGCGAACTTCTTTGCTTTAACCCTCAAGAATGGCATTTGAGGCACATATGGCTGTGCATTAACCTCATAATAAAAAAGTATCGCTTCCGATGGTTTATTCCACCACCGGGCATGTTATTGTGCCGGGATGGGACGGAATAGGGAGAAATTGACTGAACCATAGGCGCGGTGGTCGAAAAATCCGGGCAGCGACGAGAAGTCGTGCTTCTTGGAGTGCTCGATCACAACGATGGTTCCGGGCGCAATCATTGCCGAGTTGAGGATAAGCGGCGGCACGGTGTCAAATTCGGGAAGGTCGTAAGGCGGATCGGCGAATATCACGTCGAATGTTTTGTCGCACGACTGCACGTAGCGGAACACGTCGCCCCGCACGAGGTCGAGATTGTTGATATTAAGCTGCTGCGCCACTTCCTTTATAAACTTAAATTGGGTGGGGGCTTTTTCCACGGCTGTCACACGGCTGCATTCACGCGACAGAAACTCAAATGTTATGGCTCCTGTTCCGGCGAAGAGGTCAAGCGCGGTTTTGCCCTCGAAGTCAATGAGATTTTCAAGCACATTAAATATGTTCTCGCGCGCGAAGTCGGTGGTGGGTCGTGCGGTTATGTTGTTGGGGACGGAAAAACGCCGTCTGCCGTATTTTCCTCGAATTATTCGCATAGATATAAAGATGTGAGTTCGTGAAATGATTCTTCAAATAAAGGAGAGCTGTCGGGCGTGTCGGTGTAATAGCTTGGCATTACCGATGCCACATACTCCCTGAGCGACGGCAATATCTCGTCGACCACAGCCTTGTCGCCCGATATGAGCATCTCGCCGGCTGAGTTGTCGAGGTTGTGCACATGCCTTGCCGCCAGCATGAAGTAGAGTGCATCGGCGAGGTCACGGTATTCCCACGAGTTGATGAGCCTGATGGAGCGTCGACCGAACAACGCCACGTCAAGGCGTGACGCGGTGATGTGTACATGCATCTTGCCCGACATCCCGAGAGGGTCGGATTGCCACAGTCGGCGCACCCATGCCGACAGGC
>DAAL01000216.1:0-1744 GCA_001701065.1 Bacteroidales bacterium GP4 | reverse complement strand
GGGGTTGTCGAATGTGCGGGCAAGGAAAGAAAGCAGACTTGCCGATTCTTTCATCGCGCACACGGCTTTCATGGGTTGCCACGAGGTAAACACCCAATCGGTGTGTACCGGACCGCCGGGCAGAATCATAGGAAGCACCGAGTCACGCAGATAATTCTCGTCCTGAGCCAAGGTGTCGGGGATTACGCAGAAATGGGGGGTGTCGAGGAGCACATGCACACGGTCGAAGTCAGCAAGCAGGGCAGGATTGTTGTAAATCGTTTCCTCGATGCGCCTTGTGCTGTCAGAGATGGATGTATCCCAAGGAAGCATAGCCCTTAATGCCGTTGATTCGGAGCCGGGGCGCGAGATGATTGCGCCGAGTGCGTCCTTCCCCACCGATAGCAGCAGTGTGGCACCTGTGAGGTCGCCTATGGTCTCTTTGTCGATAGCCGAGTATATCATATCGTCAAAATGCTTGGCGGAATCCGCCCATGTTCATGTTGTTGCGGTTATTGCCTATGTTGTTGGTTCCGTTGCCGTTGCCGGGTCCGAAGAAATTAGAATTCTGATCGTATTGGTCATATTCGTCCTCTTCTTCGTCATCGTCCTTGCCGTTTTCGTTGACATAGGAACCGTCCTTGTTGCGGCGGCGTTTCTTTTCCTTCGGCTTGTTCTTGATTATCTCCTTCGGTTTCTGAAGGTCGACAGCGGTTTCGTAGATGTTCCACGATTCCTCTACGTCCCAGTTCTTTTTGAGATTGATTTTTTTAGGGAAATAGTACACTTCTTCGGGTTGTACGCCGTCGATGAGGTTGCCGGTGTCGTATTTTCCGTTGCCGTTGCGGTCAATGTAAAGGCGCGCGTAGTAGGTACCGGGCTGGAGATAGGGGAATTCGGCAATTCCTCCCTTGACCGATGCTGTCTCTACCGGCTTGTCGCTTCCGTCGAGCACCTCCACCAATGCCGAGTCACGCACCCCGGCTATGTTGAAGAACAGCGCGGAGTAGTCCTCAAGGGCTCGTGTGGTGAATTCGGCTTTGTACTCCTTGTTGTGGTTGTAAACGCCTGTGACTGCCGCCGAGTCGATGATGAATGTGTATTTTGTCGCCGGTGCCCACTTGTAGTCGAGTTTGTAAGTGAGTATGTCGAATGAATCCACTCTTTCAAGCGGCGGGGCGGCTATTGTGTCGGTGAGCGAGTCACGCTGCACGGTGAGCCTCATGTTGCTCATAATCATTGAGTCGATGGGCTGTTTGAACTCGAAGATAGCCGGGAGATACACTTCCTGTGTGGTTCCCGATTTCAGGGTTATGTCGAGGAACACAGGCTGCGGCGCATGGGCTGCACGGATGGAGTCCTCAAGTTCGGGGTGCTCCTCTATCTCCTTCATCCACTTTTCCTGTTCTTTTTCGGCTTTTTCTTTCTGCCGGGCTTCCTCGCGCGCTCCTTTGAACAGGACACGCAGGGTGTCATTGCCCCACGACAGTTTGTTGAGTGTGTCGGTGCGCAGGTATCGCATTGCTATCTGCATGGTGTCCTGTGCTATCACGGCGGTGTCAGTGATGAAGAAGTCGAGGGAGTCGCGTCCTTCGCGGGTGTTCATCACAGCCCATTTGTCGATGGTCTCGCCGGCGCGCGGTCCGTTGAGCAGTGTTATCTCCGGAAGGGTGTCCACCGGCGCTGAGAACTGAATGAGCAGTTTTTTGCGGTCATTGCGTGAATAGTCTTTGAGATATTGGGTCATGCGTCCTTCGTTGAACCA
>DAAL01000248.1 GCA_001701065.1 Bacteroidales bacterium GP4 | reverse complement strand
ACGCTGAAGGGAAATTCACCATTACCGGGCTTAACCCCGCCGATAAACGCCTTGAGATCAGTTATATCGGTTATGAACCTAAAAAGGTGGATATCAAGCCCGACTTGAAGATTTACCTTACGATAAAGACCGAAATGATGGATGAGGTTCTTGTCGTGGCGTTCGGAAAACAGAAAAGGGAGTCCTTCACAGGCTCGGCATCGATGGTGGGTGCCGCTTCAATCGAGCGTCAGCAGGTGACTAATCCTATAGAAGCCCTCAACGGTAAAGTGACCGGACTTCAGATGATAGAGTCCAACTCATTTACAACGGATCCTTCTATTACCATTCGAGGCCTTGGTTCTATCAATGCAAGCAACGAACCGTTGATAGTGCTGGACGGACTGCCTTACAACGGCTATTGGAACGACATAAATCCTGCCGACATAGCCAGCATGACAGTGTTGAAGGATGCCGCTTCCAATGCTCTTTACGGAGCACGCGGTGCCAACGGTGTAATCCTTATAACTACCAAGAACGCACAGCGAGGAAACACCAAGGTTAACTTCAGCGCACGGTGGGGAGCCAATTCCGACGGTCGTGTTAAATATGACGTGATAAATAACCCCGGCGAATATTACGAGGCATTCTACCTTGCTGCGCGCAATTACTATCAGAATGCGTTGAACCAGCCGTTTGCCGAGGCTCACGCCAATGCCAATAAGCAGTTGAGCGCACCATCGTCGTTGGGAGGTCTCAGCTACATGGTCTACAGCATACCTGAAAACGAATATCTGATAGGAACCAACGGCAGACTTAACCCTAACGCAGTGCTCGGTAACCGTGTGGCGCATAACGGTAAGTTCTACACATTGTATCCCGATGACTGGACTGACGAGGGACTTCGTAACGGATTCCGTCAGGAATACAACCTTAATCTCTCGGGCGGAAACGACAAGTACACTTTCTACGGCAGCCTTGGATACCTTGACAGCGAAGGCATAGCTTACGGTAATGACATCGAACGTTATTCAGCCCGATTGAAAACGGAGTACCAGGCATTTGATTTCCTTCGTGTGGGTGCCAACGCAGGCTATAACCACACCGTCACCAACAACAACGGCGCAATTTACTCGGCTTTGACCGACATGGCTCCGATATTCCCTCTTTATATACGTGACGGTGAAGGTAACATCATGACCGACAGTCATGGAAAAATGTACGACTACGGATCAGGCGACAATGCCGGTCTTTACCGTCCCGTGTGCACTAACGGCAACTATGTCCAGGATGACTTGCTTGACATAAGCCGAAACTCAAGCAATTCTTTTAACATACAGGGATTCGCTGACTTTGACTTCCTCAAACACTTCCGTCTTACTGTTAACGGAAGCGTGTATATAACTGAAAACCGAATAAACACCGGCACTAATCCCTACTATGGCTATAGCGTGGAGACTGGAGGATATGTATCGGTGGGACATTACCGCACTACCGACACCAACTTCCAGCAGTTGTTGAACTATAACCGTGTTTTCGGGCTGAACACTGTCGATGTGCTTTTGGGACATGAATATTCCCGCAATTCAGGCACAAACTTGTTTGCCGACCGTAACCGTGTGGCTATGTTCAACCAAAATCATGAGCTTGCGGGTGCCATTATCGATGCGTCCATGGACAGTTACATAACCAACTATAATGTGGAAGGTTACTTCCTCCGTGCGCAGTATGACTATGACAACCGTTATTTCGCTTCGGCATCTTTCCGTCGCGACGGTTCTTCACGTTTCCATCCCAAGCACCGTTGGGGTAACTTCTGGTCGTTGGGCGCGGCATGGATTATGTCGAAAGAAGAATGGTTCCCGAAAAACTGGTGGCTTAACATGATTAAGGTTAAGGCATCTTACGGAGAGCAGGGTAATGACGGTATAGTTAATTATCTTTACACCGACACTTATACAATAAAGAACTCCGACGGCGCAGTGGCTTACGTGTTCCGTAACAAGGGTAATGAAAACATCACCTGGGAAACTGTGGGAAGTTTCAACGCCGGACTGGAATTTGAGTTGTTCAACACCCAATTGCGCGGAGGCGCTGAATTCTATGTACGCAACACCCGTGACATGCTCATGTGGTTCTCTACTCCTATGAGTATAGGATATAGCGGGTATTATGATAATATCGGTGACATGCGCAATACCGGTGTGGAAGTGGAACTTGAAGGCGACATAATCTCATCGCGTAATTTCACTTGGACTGTGGGCATGAACCTCACATGGGAACGTAACCGCGTCACTTATCTACCGGACGACAAAAAGCTCAGAGAGGTGGACGGAGTGAAAGGTTACACAAGTTCCTATACCTTCTACGGTGAAGGTATTCCGGTGTACACCTGGTATCTTAAGAAGTATGCAGGCGTGGATGAGAACGGTAAATCACTTTTCTATCGCACTGTTGACGGCAAGTTGACCACAACTACCGCTTTTGACAACGCCGATTACTATCTGTGCGATTCAGCGCTTCCTGATGTGTTCGGTGGTTTCCACACTTCTATCTCGCTCTACGGTTTTGACCTGAACGCACAGTTCAATTACTCTATAGGCGGAAAGAAGTTTGATTCAGTGTATGAGCAGATGATGACTTCTCCTTATAATACTATTGTAGGTCGTCCTATACATAAAGATGTATTTAACTGCTGGATGCCCGATAATCCCAACAGCAATATTCCCACCTGGCAATACGATGACATGACTGCCGGAAATGAATCGGACCGTTGGCTCACTGACGCAAGTTATCTCACATTCAAAAACCTCACATTGGGATATACATTGCCGAAGTCTATCACCCGTCATGCCCATATGGACAAGGTGCGTGTGTATGTAGGTGCCGAGAATATTTTCTACTGGACAAAACGTAAAGGTTTTGATCCTCGTATGGATATGTTATACGGCAACTATAACTCATATTCCTATTATTCTTATCCGATGCGTACCATTTCAGGCGGATTAACAGTTCAGTTCTAAAAAATTATATACAATGAATAAATATATAAAATCCATAATATTGGCGACCGCCGTAGCTCCGTGCCTAACCGGGTGTCTTGAGGAATATACACCCACTGATGTCGCCACCAAGGAGCAGCTTGAACAGGCGGATAAGAGTGGTATAGCTAATGCCATCGCGGCTTATATGACCACTTTCAGCACTGATAATTACTATGACGTGGGATTTGCCGGATTCGGAGTGTGGCGTGACGCAATGACCGCTGACCTTCCTGTTGCAGTGAACACTTACGATTACTTCACTTATTTCAATTATCAGAATTATCTTGGTGATTATGCGTTGCAGTCGCTTTTCTGGCAGCGTTATTACTATCTTATCCAGAAATCCAATCAGTTGCTTAACGTGACTGACCCGGAATCGACTGATGAACATGAACGTGCTTACATGGGAAATGCCCTCGCTTACCGCGCCATGGCTTACCTCGACATGGCTCGAATGTACGAGTACCGTCCCACCGGAGTTGCAAGGCTTGACCAGGAAGCGGAATCACGAGGCATCTACGGCTTGACAGTTCCTATCGTTACCGAGACTACTACCGAAGCCGAGTCACGCAATAATCCGCGAGTTCCGTTCTGGCATCTTTATCGGTTCATCCTTAATGACCTGAACAGAGCGGAAACTTATCTTGCCGATACTCGCACCGCGACTTCCAAGATTCAGGCATGTCTCGGAGTTGTGTACGGATTGAAAGCGCGTTTCTGGCTTGAACTGGCATCACGTTTTGAACGCCATGACCAGGACTTGCAGACTCTCATTCAGAATGAAAACAATGAAAATCTCAGCCATCTGGCTCAGATGGGCATAACCTCGGCTAAGGAATGCTACCGGAACGCCGCCGAATATGCGCGTCTTGCAATAAACCAAGGTTTCACTCCTGTCACCGAAACACAGTGGTTTGATGCCCGCACGGGATTCAATACTCCCAACAATTCATGGATGTGGTGCATCAGCATCAGTCCCGATGATCCGGCTGCTTCAAGTGCCACCTGGCAGTCATTTGTGTCGTTTATGGCACCTGAGGCAACATGGGGAATCGCCACTTCCGAATATAACGGCTATCGAATGATTGATGCGCGGTTGTTCGGAACTATCCCTGACAACGACTGGCGTAAAACCACATGGATTGCTCCGGATGATGTGGCTAATGAGGATTCGTTTAACACCAAGTATGCAAGAGGAACATCCATGAGCTATAATGAATGGAAAAGCTACGGTGCTTACTGCGGTATCAAATTCCATCCCAACGGAGGCGACCGCACCACTTCGGCTAACGGCAATGCTGTGAGCATACCGTTGATGCGTGTGGAAGAGATGTATCTCATCGAGGCTGAGGCTAACGCTCAGGTGGCAGGTTACGGAGCCGGCAAGCAACTGCTTGAGACTTTCCTTAACACCTATAGATATAAGGACAGTTCATACTCTTGTCCCGCCAATAGCCTTGAAGAGCTTGTTGAGGAAATTTTCGCTCAACGCCGTATCGAGCTATGGGGCGAGGGGCTTATCCTGTGGGATTACCGCCGACTTGAACATCCCATCGTGAGAGGCTATCCCGGCACTAACCATCCGCAGCCTTACTGGTTCAATTCTTATCCTGACGCTGTGGCTCCGTGGACCACTATTTATATCCCCGATAGTGAGAAAAACTATAATCAGGCTGTAATACTTAATCCTGATCCGTCAGATGCTATTCCGGCTTGGACTAACTAAAACATCATCAAAATGAAATCAAAATATAAAATATTTGCCGCAATGGCGATTGTCGCCATGACATCATGTTCGGACAATGACAACTATGAGCCGGGTCCCGCTCCGGCTCCCGGATGCATGTCGGTATTCTTCGAGGTTTCCGGCTCATCGACTTACGAGTTTATGGCTGATGACGTGCCTTCGATTCCTGTCACCGTCAAGCGCGGAGTGTCAGCCGACGCGGCATCGGTGCCGTTGAATGTGGCATCGTCAGTGGAAGGCGGGTTCAGTGTGCCGGCTGTGGCTGAATTTGCCGCCGGTCAGTCATCGACAGTAATCAATATCGACTGTTCGGCTCTTCCGGCAAAAACTCCAGCCACAATCACTCTGTCCATTCCTGAGGAATATGTCAATGTGTATGCGGCAGGGTCGCCTGAGATATCTTTCACCGCCACTATTCTCGGCACATGGGAATTGTGGGCTAAGGATGTTCCTTTCGTGTTCTCATCCTATTACTCGCCTGTCGTAAGCGATATCTACAGCATCGAAGGCTCGGGAAAATACAAGATTGTCAACTTCCTTAATTCGGGACTTGATTTCCAGTTCTCGGTTGACGGGGTGCATATAGTGCCGCTTGTTAATTACATCACCTATAATGATGCTTTTGACACTGACGAGGATGCTTATAACTGCTGGTTCCTCTACAATGAGGCTGAACAGACTTATCCTTACTGGTGTCCTGACGATTCAGGCTACTATATATCCTATGCGTGCGCTTACGGATTCGATGACTCATCCGACTACACTTACATCGACATGAGCAGCGGTTCGGGAGTATTCTATTTCCAGTGTGACTATGCTGACGGTACTTCGGGATGGAACGATGTGTCATTCTCGTTTACACCTCTGTTCTAAATGCAATAAACTGATTTAAAACAAAAATTAGAGATGAAATATATAAAGACATATGCTATTTCGCTATGTTGCCTTATGGCGGCGGCAATTACAGCATGTAGCGACGATGACAATGACATAAAGTCATCTTTGACCGATCCGGTTGTGGGACAGTCGGGGCAGTCCGTGAGTTCGCTTTCTTTTTCGTGGGACCGAGTGGAACACGCCACCCAGTACGGTTACGAACTGGCTGATCCGCAAGGCGTGGTTGNNGTTTATTGCATTTAGAACAGAGGTGCCGGCGGTGACATTCACCGGGCTAAAACCGTCAACCACCTATACTCTTTCAGTGTGGGCATATTCCAAGGTGTACGGCGATGTGGGTAATTCCAAAATCGCTACACTTACAGCCACTACAGCGGCTACCGAACAACNNCAACTTGCCAAGCCGGTGCTTGAAGTGAATGTGGCAAACGGAGTGGCTGAAGTGTCATGGGCGGAAGTGCCTAATGCCACATCCTACACTTATTCTTATGAACTTGACGGAGATGAGGTGAGCGGAACCACATCTTCCACCGGTGTGAGTATAGAGGGTCTGAGCCTTTCGGAATACACCGTGAGCGTTTACGCCACCAGCACCGATGAGGTTTACACAGCTTCGGAAGTCGCCACCATCACCTTCTCCATGACTCACACTCAATTGTGGGCTGTGACAGGTATCTACACAAGCTCTCACCTCGGCGAGACATTCAATCCCGAGATGGTGGCTTACGACGATGCCACTTACTTGTTGAAGTCATGGTACGGAGTGGAAGGCTACGACTTTAATTTCCGTGTCGACAACGGAGTGGTGGTGCCTTACGGTGAATACGGCATGAATGACCACGGTGAATACATTATCCCCACCGGACGCACTGACATCTCCGAGATTTACATTGCGTCCACCGGCAATAACGTGTCGACATTCACCGGCAACGCCGAGAGCGGCGAGATAAAGATTGTGACCTGCAACTACTCCAACTCAGCCGATACCTATGTGTGGGTTCCGGCACGTAAAGAGATCTGGACCGCCGACGGTAAGTATTTCAGCCATGAGACCAATGAGACTTACGACGCTACCATTGTGGCTTACGACGATAATTCCTACACTATCCTTGGATGGTACGGTGTGGAGGGTTATGATCTACGCTTTAAAACCGGTGCTGACGGGTTGGAAATACTGGAGTACTACGGTCAGTATGACAACGGGCTATGGGTAAATACCGGACAGGATGAAATCTATGGCATATACGTGTGGCCTTGGGACAACTATTCTTACATGGAAGGCAACAGAATGGGCGGAACGCTTTATCTTTACACCATGTGGACCGACTGGGGTTATGACACATTCACCTGGGGCGACACCGGAAGCGAACTTACCATCGATGACCTTGTGGGAACTTACACCGTCAAGACCACAGGAATGGAAATGGTGACTGACTTTGTCGACTGGTACGACTTCGACTGGACCGGCGACTACGAAATCACCAAGGTAGGCGATGATTCGTTGTCGTTCGACGGATTCTACTGGAGCGAGACTCCGGTGGTGGGTAAAGTGGACATAGCAGCGCGCACCGTGACATTTGAAGCGCAGGAGTGGGGCTACTACACATTTGCCGGCTCAGTCGACGAAACCGAGGCTGTTGTGGGCACCATAGAGGATGACCTCAGCATAAAAGTGGAAGGATGGAACGCGTGGTATTACGGTTCATTCTACTTCTATAACACCTCGACCGTGTTTACCAAGAAATAATAGACACATTTTTTATATTCATGTTGAAAACTGGTTAAACAGTTTCTTGGAGCCATGTGGAAGTGATTCCGCATGGCTTTTTATTATGATTGTCCAAAAAATCTGTTATAAAACATATCTATTTTCGTTGAAAATTGCTAATTAAAATAATTATTGTTAACTTTGCCCTTGCGTCAAGTAATTACGCTTAGACTAAAATGATTAAGAAAAGTACGTTAGAAAAGGTTATGCAGGAGGACTTGTCCGAGATTTGGTCCATCCTTGACGGTGATGAGAAGAGGCGCATCATCGACAATTTTGTCACGCACAATTTTAAGAAGAATCAGATTATCTATGCTGAAAAAGAGGAGCCTGAATATCTATGGTGCTTATTGAAGGGCAAGGTTAAACTGTTCAAGGACGGCATAGGGGGGCGCCAGCAGATACTTCGTCTTATACGTCCGGTGCAGTACTTCGGCTACCGCGCTTATTTCGCCGAGGAGCCTTATGTGTCCACTGCCGCCGCTTTCGAGCCTTCGACACTTGGTGCAATTCCCATGGATGTGGTGAAAGATCTTATTCAGAACAACATGAATCTCGCGTGGTTCTTTATCCATGAATTGTCGCGCAATCTTGGCGGTTCCGACACTAAGATAGTGAATCTGACCCAAAAGCACATCCGCGGACGACTCGCCGAGGCGCTTATCGCACTCCGTGAAAGCTACGGCTACGAGGACGACAACGCCACCATAAAGATATACATGGCGCGTGAGGACCTCGCCAATCTTTCCAACATGACTACATCCAACGCCATCCGCACACTTTCAGGTTTTGTCAATGAAAAAATCCTTATCGTGGACGGTCGACGCATAAAAATCATCAATGAGAATGCATTAAGGAAAATCAGTAAGTTTGGTTAATATCTCCGGAAGAGAGGATTATATGTGTGTTAAGAAACTGTTTAAACAGTTTCTTCGTGACGGGCAGCCTTCGTGGCTGTCCGTTTTTTGTTACAGGCGGAGGATGTGGTCGCAGTGGGCGG
>DAAL01000136.1:5625-11421 GCA_001701065.1 Bacteroidales bacterium GP4 | reverse complement strand
TTGCTTTATTCTTATCCCGAACTCGCGTTCATAGGTTTGGGCAGCGGTCGTTCCCATGGTGCGGATTCGCTGGACTTTGACAACGCGCCAAGCGGCTCCTTATCATATCTGGAGACCAACTTCTCTACCTCAGAGACCGTCATCTTCTTCATTCCTTGCAGATATTCCCATTGGTCGGCGAACGGTATAAAATCATCGTCGACAAATACGCTGTTGCCATCTTTACGTGCCCTCCCTTGCAGTGGCAAGGCAACGAGGTTGCCGAATCCACCCGTAGGCATAAAGTCTTGGTTAGGAAAGAATCGGTCGTATGACTTGAACGACATCCGGTCCTCCCGTTCCATCGCCTCTGTGAGAATGGCATTGCCCAATCGCCGTGCCGTTATTGCTTTTATCGGCTCATTAAACAGAATCCAGACACGGGCGCCATTGCCCGAACGCGAACGTTCGATATATGCCGGGACATCCCACTCGCGACATACTTTGACGTATGCCATAACATCCTTCTGGTAACCATGCTCACAACTTTTGTCGTCAAAGTCACAGCAAAGAAATCGGCAAGAGTTATCCGGGAGTATGGCATAAACGCCGACTACATCGCGTCCATTAGGGTCTTTCCCTTCAAGATGCCGGTAAATGTCATTATAGCCCAGCGACTGAAATTCGCGGTTGGGACATTCCGCACATTTATATTTTTTCTTGTCGCAATATTCACTGTCCCATTCGCGAGCGCACACCGGCTGATAGCCGCTTTTGCCGGTCGTGGGGCTGAACCACCTCCGGGCAAACACATCCTCTCGACCTTGAAACAAACTGCGAAACAGCGCGACCTTCTCATCAAGAGATAATGACGGTTTTTGTGGTGATTGAGTTACAGGCTCATCAATAGTAATTCCATGTTGAGCCAGCAACGCCCTAAGCCGCGCATTCTCAATTCGCAGCTTTTCCAGTTCGTTATACTCAGATTCATTCATAAGAAAATCCTTTGGACGCAAGGGCCATATTTGCCTGAATTTGCCCTAATCGCACATAATCTACATAGAATCAGTGGGCTATATTTTATCAATTAACCATCGTTAACGAAAAATCGACACTCGTCTCAAATGTTTGAGCGATTGCTTAACGCCTCCTTTAGTATATGATATTCTTTCTTATAGCGTTCAATACGAGCATAATCTTTCTCCTTCGGCTCCAGAATACGTTTGATATCCATATTACTCTCTAAATCATGTAGTTTGACTTTCAAAGCAAGTAAATTCCTTGAGATACGGTTGATGTATTCCTCTCTTGAAGATGCGGTATGATGGTTGAGAAGGGTCAATGCCGTTTTTATTTCATCGCGCTCCTCAATGGTCATGACGTGTGTTACTGAGCAGGGATACACAGCTATATCTTCCATCCAATCCTCCCACCAATCTTCCTCATAACAATGCTCTTTAGAATTGTCAACGACCCTCGATATTCCCTGATCGAGCAAATTCATCACATCCTCTACCATCACGTTGCAATCCTCAGGTGCGTCATGCAGAAAGCCTACCACTTTTTCTTTCCAATCAAATCCTGCATCGGCAACTTTTAAAAGGTGAGATTCAAAATAATTATTACCCCCTTTGTCAACCTGACCTTTGTGCAGCTTTTGAGCCACCAATCCTGCGGCATATACAATTTTTGTCATATAGCCCATGTCATTTTCCAGGCTGTCAAGACGTTCTTTAGCTTCCTTTGGATCAAATGTAGCGATATAATCATAATATTGACGCATAAGCATCTCGGTGTCGGATTGGGGATCCATAAAGTCGAAAAGAACATCCATATACTCATCCATATAGACCATGTCTCTTTCTTGAGTAGCAATAAATCCGGCAAGCATTGTTTTGACTTGTCGAAAACGGGCATTATTCATCTCCGCTATAGGACGAAATGCCTCTATCAATTCCTTTGAGATTACCGAGTCCTCCATTTGAATTATCCAATTTAATCAATAACTTCCCATGTACCGGATCTGTCACTACCTACACGTTTCAACTTCCCAGCCGCTTTTAACTCGTCAATCTCTCGAAATATAGTACGGCTAGTAACGCTAAGTTTTGCTGCGAGCTGCTTTACACTGATTCTTTTATCTTTCCGTATTATCTCAAGGATCTTAACTCCTCTCGTTTTTTCTATGACATTTTCGGAATTTTCTATGACATCAGCCGGAGTTTCTGTGACATTTACTATGACATTTGGTGACTTTTCTATGACATCGGTGCCATTTTCTATGACATCGGCATTTTTGACAACTACCTTGAACGTTGTGTAATCGCCGAGAAGAAACTCGGCAGGATTGCTTTTGTTCTCTTCAAGAAGTGCAGAGACGGTATTTACGCCACTACCGAAACGGTTGACATAGCCGAGATTGAGCATTATCTCGGCTATGTTGGGATTGCGATAGTCTGTTTCGTTGGGAAAGTTCTCCAAGTTCACCTTTCCATATAAGTTGCCCGGATTGTCTATTTCTATGCGGTCGCTGTATTCGTAGAATTTTATCGGGGAGTTGTTGCCGTTATAGGCGCGGTGCATCACGGCGTTCATGGCGAGCTCACGAATCGCCTCCCACGGATAGTTGATGCGTGGCTCTTCGCGTAATACGCTGACAAATTCAGGGCGCTTGTTCTCGATTGAATACTTGATAAAATATTCCAGTTCCTTCAACATCGAAATAAGATTGCCCTTGAAGCGGTTTTCTTTCAAAACCTTTGTGGCACGATTAGTCCCGGCAAACTTTACATACTGGATATATGCACCAGGGATGAAATATTGAGGGTCGTGCCCCAATAATAGGATTCCGGCGTAGGTCGGACAATTAAACCGCGTGTCGAAAAGGCGTAACGATGCCATCTGCTGAATCGGCGTGCGTTTATCCTTAGCTAATGTTGCCGGAGAGACAGCTTTAGGCAGATATTCATTCTTGAACAGTTCGAAATCAATGTTTTCAATAGTGGCTTCACGACACGGACGTCCATCGAAAGAAGAGCTATGTATCTGCCCTTTCTCGGTCAGGATGCGTTCCTCCTCCGTGTTCGCCTCAGCTTTCCTCGCTCCGATTCTAATCCAAATCACACCTTTATATCTGACTGGGGTATCCTCACTTGGCTGAACTTCAATAACCGCAACTTCGCCTTCAGGAAACGTCTCTTTGTAGACCATCATCGCAGGGGGCGGGAGAAGTGTTCCGGAATTGCGCAGTCCTGCGTATGAGCGCAACTGCTCATCGGTGAAAGTCTGCCCGTCGAGAATCCCGTTATCATCAGCACCGATAAGAAAATATCCCGGTTTTTTCGTGTTGCGGATGTCATTGGCAAACGAGCAGATTGCCTCCGACATTTTCTTGGTGTTATCGGTGGATAATGTGCGCTCCACGCGTTCATTCTCAATATCGCTTAAAAGCGACCGTATTTCATCTTTTGTCAGAGGCATATCTAAGTATATTTATATTGCAAAGTTAGTGATAATTTGCGTATTACGCAACCTATTAAAGCCACTGGGGCGCTTACGTCTTATTTGTTGATTGCCGAAATGACAGCCATGATTTGCTCCGGGGTCATGCCCTTAAGCAATTCAATTGCTTGCTCTTCTTTCGTCATTGCAACATCTGCTTCTTCTTGCTGTGTATGCTTGGGCGCTGCCTTCTTTTTGAACAGAGTTCGCAGGGTATTGTCGGTTTTTGAGGTGTCGAAGCTACCCATATATCGCTCGGTTGTGGCAAGATTACTATGCCCGAGGATATTCTTTATTGCCGAACTTTCAGCGCCAGCTTCCTGTGCGATGTGTGCAAAAGCATGACGGCTGATGTGCATGGTAAGATTCGTTGTGATTTCTGCATTCTCCGCAATCTTTTTCAGATATTTATTAATGAGGGCGTTCTTGGCTGAAATCTGTTGGTAAAGTTGATGACGTAACTCCGGCTTCATTCTGTCCTTATCAGCTTGTGTGACAAATTTAGCAAACGGCGCATCATTGTCAAGCAAGGGGAAGATATAATCATCCGGCTTGACATCATCGTTGTGATAATGCCGAAGTATATCCAAAGCCTGGTCGACAAGTAAAAGATCTCGGTCTTTATGGTTCTTGCCCATTTGGTAGTGCAACCGACCATTTTCAGTGACGTTACGCCAGCGGAGCTGAATCAGGTCGGCGGCACGGATTCCGGCACAATAGTAACTGAACAAGAAATAATTCTTACAGTGCCAAATCAACGACCCCTCTTCAAGATTAAGCGCGATAATGCGCTCCATCTCGGTATCGCTCAATTTTTCTTTCGTTGTCTTTACACCCTTATATTTGAATACGAGGAAGGGATCCTTTGACGCTTCCATTATCCCTACCTCAATCGCCCTATGCACAAGCGTCCGCAGGATATTGAACTGCACCTCGATTGTATTGGGGTGAAGCAGTTTCCCCGGTTCCCGCTCATTCTCCCATTTGTGGAGAAAATTGTCAAAGCGGGTAAGTAAGTCAACAGTCAGGTCATCGACAGTTATATCAGACATGCGGCGTTTCTTGCGAAACGCGTCAAGTTTATTGATAAGTCCGCAATACTTACGCCAGTTGCGCCAGCCACCATTATCATAAATCATCTGAGCCCGCTCACGCGCAAAAGCCATGAATGACGGCGACACATATTCCGCGTCCAGATTCTTTATAACCTTAGCGGAAGACACATCGCCATCTGATGCCAATTCCTGGTAAGCCTCATGAGCTTGCACGAGCATGAGGCGCAACTGCTCATTGAGAACTTTGGCGTCGGGAACATTCGCACGAATCCAATTGTTACCCTTGCATTGAGGATTGAAGTCGTCAATGCGTTTCAACTGAATACCGGTCTTCTTTTTTGTGCGTTTACTCGCAGCCGTCACCATCAGATAAAGGTTGTAAGTCTTATTTCGCGTCGGCTTATGGTCGAGTTCAAATCTAAATGTTGCCATCTTTGGGAGAGTATAAAGGTTTTACTCTGCAAAGATACAACGAATAAATTTTACGTGCAATTTTACGTGCAAAAATCTTACTTTTCCTTACGCTGAAAGAAACTCAATTGAAAAATACACAGTCGTAATACATTAATAATCAACATTATTAATGTATAATTAAAAACATTAGAATGCAATATCGGTAGTTCTGTTCTGGGCACTGTAAAATCCCGTAACTCATTGAAATTCAATAGTTGCGGGATTTCTCTTTTAATTTTTGTCCTCCTTTTGTCCTCCTATCCCAAATTTACGGATTTTTCGTCCTATGCGCAGCCTTGATTTTCCTTCAAAAAGTCGTTCCGGCATCCTCGATTTTACATCGGAGGAGATATGAATATAGTTAATGAGTGTTAAAGTTTGGCTACTTTATAGGCACTCCTTATCATCTTCAAGCATACCCTTTCATTATTTTTCAGATAGGTTCAAGTCCGAACATCGTCACATGGTCGGGCAACCGATTCTTATGCTCGTTTACCTTGCATCTGCTTCTGCGTTTGGTATCGCGTTTAGGTCTGCATTTGGGTAGGCATTTGGGTAGGCATTTGATTTCACATCATGTCACGCATAATCATTTGCGCCGACTGTTGCCTCATGAACGACCTACTACCCTACATTCAGCAAAGCTCTAACCGCAGGGAACAGACTCACTATTCATGTCACGTCAAAATCCTGTCAACAACCCCATGACAGTTTTATCAATATGTGGCCGGGTGGCGTGACCGATATGCCCGGCAAATCTTATGCCATACCCAAACCAAGAATCACGACAAAACGGTGCAAACTCTTG
>DAAL01000136.1:0-5573 GCA_001701065.1 Bacteroidales bacterium GP4 | reverse complement strand
CAGCAGGAATATCACCGTGAACACCGGCACAAGGAAAATCAAAAGCAGAAGTTCAAACATGACAGACTTGTTTTAATACGTCCCAACACTATTATTGGAATGTAAATATACTAAAAATCAGCGAATTAAGCAAATTTTAAGCCTTAAAAAACCTTATAAATCAAGAGTTTGCACCGTTTTGTCGTGTCTCGGAGCTTCCATTTCTTTATCCCTTGAAGCCTTGATGACTTCTTCCCTGAAAGCCATAAAGACATTATGCGTTGCAGACTTTATGGCATACATTTACTATGACTGTGTTCCATAATGAAATACTGATATAATGATAGTTTATATCGCAGGCTTGATATTACATAGGCAATAATATTAGATAGCATTATCAATTTGTCACTTGATGGAATTAAGTTTATATTTCTTGCAGACATATAGTCTTGATGTCATACAGGATTATAGCCATGATGCCTTGCAGAGATATAGGGATAATAAATAAAAGGTGTCCAAACTGTATGATTGGTATTGTTGTGGTGAGTAACTTCGTGGGTGAATGAACTGAGGACGGGAGTGTACCAGTGTTACAGAGTTTAGGTAGCAAGTTGTGCTTTTCTCCGTACAAAACCAAGTTTTGACCGTAGAAAAGCGACTTGCCGACCACTCCGTGGCGGTGGGAAATCACTTCGTACCTCGTGAATTAATCTTAGAATATGAAGCAGCGTACCGAAAGATTTGAGATGAGACTTACTCCGGAGGAAGCAGCCGGAATACGTGAAAAATCAAAACGCTACCACAGCGTCAGCAACTTTATAAGAATGGCAGTCAATGAGTTTTCAGACACAGACGCCAAAACCCGTCTTGAATTATGCAATGACACAGCCAGACTGTGCAGGAAATTTCAGGACGAACTCTCATGGATGGGAAGCAATCTCAACCAGGCGGTCAAACGTGCCAACGAGCTTGCTGTTGCAGGACTGTTATCCGAGAGTTATTTCAAGGATATACTTGCCCCCATGATTGAGGGCGTGGAGAAGATGATTAAGGCAGTCAAATCGGAACAAGCTGACATTGCCAGAAAAGCGATAAGACTGTGACCATAAACACAAGTCTTTATGACAGTATGGCAATATCAGAACAAGACATAAAGATACCAAGACATAAAGACATTAAGCGATGATAGCTACTATTCTTCCGTCGAGTGCCAATTTCCATGCTGTCGCATACAATGAGAAAAAAGTGGCAAAGGGTGTTGCGCGACTTCTTGAAATGAGCAATCTCGGACATATCGGCGTGCTTTCAAAACCGACTGCAAAGGAAATGCAGGATTATATGATAGCCTACTCTTCCAGAAATTCAAGGATAAAAAAAGCACAGTTCCACCTTGCCATTTCTTGCAAGGGGCATGAAAAGACAGAGGAAGAACTATTGCAGTTCGCCCACGAATATCTCAAGGAAATGGGCTACGGGAACGAAGGTCAGCCGTTGTTGGTATATGCTCATACCGACACTGACAACACGCATATACATATAGTAACATCCAGAATATCTCCGGACGGAAAGAAAATCAGCGACCATCACGAAAGAGTGCGTTCTCAGGCAGTACTCAACAAACTTGTCGGCAAGGATGTCAAGGCGAAAGCCGCAGAGGATCTTGCTGCTTCACTCGGCTATTCATTCTCTACCTTTGCTCAATACAAAGCTCTTATGACCTCAATGGGATATGAGGTTTATGAAAAGAACGATATTGTATATGTCAAACGTGACGGAGCGGTTCANNTTCAGGCAAAGATTGGATATGCTGATATATGTGGCAGGTTCCATAAGGTGCAACTTGACAAGACACGACGCAGGCAACTGTGGTCTATGCTGAAGAAATACCGTGATGTGAGTGCCGACAAGAAAGAACTCCAGGCAGAGGTGAAGCGGAAATTAGGCATAGACCTTGTTCTCTTTGGCAAATCGGATAATCCCTATGGGTATATGATAGTTGACCATGCCAACAAAACCGTATATAACGGAGCTTGGGTATTATCCATTAAGTCGCTCCTTGATTTCACCACTCCTGATGACAAGATGGAGCGTATTGATGCCTACATCGACAGACTTCTTGAAAACAATCCCACAATAGACACATGGGGCATAAACTCAAAAATATTTCGATATAACGCCTTCATACGGCGCGGAGTGCTCCACTACCGAAATACGACACGCCCACTCAAAGGTTTCATGGCCGCAACCATTCTTAGAAATGACAAAATAAAAAGGATAGAATCATTTCAACCGACAACCGCGGCTGAACGGGATCTGCTGTGCAGTATATATAAGGTGAACGAGCCTGAGCTTGTAACTCTATCTCAGAATAAAAGCCAACACTATTATAATGATGTTGACAGGCTGCGCCGGTTATTTAACGATGACACCATAGTTAAGCTACGTTCCGAAATACGCAACGCCGGGTTCTATATACGTCAGAGCGGAGAGGATTATTTTGCCATCAATTTCTCATCCAAGCAAGTAATCAACCTCTCGGAAGAGGGATTTGATTTGAAAAGGCTTGCCCGTAGAAAGTTCAGAAATGCAAGTCCGGCCAAATTATCCAACCGAGGGCTGCGCGGAGCCGGCAAGGGACAACTGTCTGCAAAAGCCAAAGGTCTGCGCGATGCAGCTTCCGGGCGAGGCGAAAACCGGGAATGGGAGGTTGGCTACCGTGGAAATTATGACAGGATTGATGATGAAAACAGCCTGAAAGTATAGCTCGGAATTTTATTACCATGCCAATATTGTGACATAGAGTCTTGAAGACAATCGCCTTTGATGTCTTCAAGGCTCTATTCCTATATAATATGCGATGTTCAAAACATAAAATGATAATGTCTTTAAGAAAGGTGTCCAAAGTGGCCTGTTGCCTTGCCTCCGGATAATAATTTTGCGCATAAATAATTCAAACGGACCACAATGGACGAATCAATCATCATAACATTTGCAAATCAAAAAGGAGGCGTAGGGAAAACCACCCTTTGCGTCACCTTCGCAAACTTTCTTGTCAAGAAAGGTCTTCCGGTGATTGTCGTTGACTGCGATTCACAAGAAAGCCTCGCACAACGGCGTGAAAGCGATTTGAAACGCTATGGCTCTGAAGAAGTGGAAATCCCTTATGAGGTGCTGCCGTTCTCACTCAGCAAAGAGGAAGCACTGTTCAATTTCATAGGAAACATCCGCAAGACCAGATGTGTGGCAATCTTTGATTCTCCCGGCAACCTGAAACAGCAGGGACTTGTGACTCTGTTTGCCAATTCCGACTATATAATATGTCCTTATCATTATGACCGCACCACTATTCCATCAACCGCCACATTCATAGCGTTTATTCAAAATCTCAAAAAGGCTATGGGACGAAAGATGACCGCAGAGCTTATCCTTGTCCCCAACAGGCACGATGCCAGAGTCGGGACAAAGACTGAACGGGAGCTTTGGGACGAGACAGGCAAGACCTTCAGCCGATATGGACTCGTGACACCGCGAATAAGCATGAAAGCAGACATGGAACGATTCTGCACGCTTTCAGATCTGGACGGTCAACTGGAGATAACGCAGGAGGCCTACGACCTTATATATAACAAGATATTCGGACACCTTGAAATTGAAACAAACAATGGATAAGCCAACATTCCCTGATATAGATGGACTGCTCGGAAGCATCCGCCATGTTGCTACCCCTGTCGGACAGCAGACGGTGTCCGATGAACCTGACGCGACAACAACCAAGCCCAAAGAAAATATGCCCGATAATGAAAATCCGGAAGACCCGGCCGGAATGTGGGACGCTTTCATGGCAAATCTTTCAGCATACGGATTCCGGGAGCGGAAAGATGAGCGTAAGGTCTGCATGATTGACAAAGATCTTGCCGATTCTATTGATGAGTGCGACATTGACCGCAAATGCCGTTCCGATGTGATAAACGCCATCGTGAGAACATTCATCACTGTATATCTTCCACGTCTTAGGGCGTACAGAAAGAAAAGCAAATCGCTTCTTGATAACGATAACACCAAATAGATATGAAAAAGACAATCTGGACTGACGACAGTATTGCCTATCTCAAGGAGAACTATCCGTACACAACGGACACGGCAATAGCCCAACATCTATGCGTCAACCGAAAGACCGTATCACTTAAAGCCAAAGAACTCGGTCTTGAAAAGGGTATCAGACCCGAATGGCTTGATTTGGCGGAAAGGGTACGAGAACTCCACGACTCTCACTCAAATGCTGAAATCGCTGCCATAACCGGCATATCGTCACGCTCCGTATCAAGAATAGTTGCCGTCCTCGGCCTCCGGCGCACCAAGAAAGAAGAACAAAGTATCCGTTCCCGTATCCGTCAGGATATTATGAAACGAGAGAAAAGACGTGTGATTTTTGGCCTGCCGCCAATCACGAGGATAAAGGTTGTTACAAACAAGCCGAGGATAAAGATGCGCCACTCACTGAAAAAGGCAGGCTATCTGGTAATCCGTGGTCAGAATGTCATGTATTACCACCCCGACATGGAACGCGACCATTCACGCGAGGATATAGGCCGCAAGCTCGGATTGAGATTCGAGCCGTGGGATAACTGCAACAACAAACTATGTGTAAATTTCTGATACAATGCTTTACGGACAAATAATAGTTTTACTCATCATTCTGCTGGCCCTGTATTATGCCGGAATGATAACGATGGATATTCTTGCCGCCAACAAAGCAAAGGCAAGCGAGGATGCAAAGGCCGAAGAGACCGAAATCGACATATCCGGACTTGCAGAAAGTTTTGAACCGGTGGAGATAAAACGCATTATCACGAAACCGACACCGGAAATTCCTAAAGACGCTCCAACCAAATATAAGGAACCTATTATGACAAACGGATATCCGGTGGATAATCTTTTGCGCAAGACAAACAAAGCCGCTGATACAGGTATGGATAAAGACCTTGCTGATATAGTTCACAAATGCGAGTCTGCTGCCTGACATCGACTGACTTGCCGCTAACCATATTCGTATCACCCGATCCTCTCTCACCGAACCGATGCCTTTATTGAACTAAGTTGTCTTTACTGCCCGACACTGCCTTTAACGCCCTGCATTGCCTTTAACGCCCGATAACCTTTTCAAGAACTTATCAATCAGCGTATATGCAGAAAATCAAATCAAAGTGTCAGCGTGCTATCTCACGCCTCGGCAACACAGCCTTCGCCCGTAAGGGTATGCTTGCTATGGGCGCGGTGATGCTCACCGTGTCCGACATGATGGCCGCCAGCAAGGGTGCGGCAGGCTTCACCAAAGCCACACAGGAGGTAAGCTCCTACCAGACCCCTGTCTCCAATCTCATGAAGGCGATCGCCGCAGTGATTGTCCTCGTGGGTGCCTTCAACGTCTATTTCAAGATGCAGAACGGCGACCAGGACGTCAAGAAGACCATCATGCTCACCATCGGCGGCTGTATCGCCTTCATCGCACTGAGCGAGGCTCTTCCGCTCTTCTTCAAGTAAGCAACCGCAGATCCATACAGTCATGGCGATATACAACGACGGCTATCCGGTTT
>DAAL01000147.1 GCA_001701065.1 Bacteroidales bacterium GP4 | reverse complement strand
TCCTGCCACTCATGAGACTGTGGACGCTCAGGAACATTTCGTTTATCAGGAAGGACGCGCCGTGTACAAGCATGCGGTTACTGACATGCTCACTTCATCCATGACAGTCGCTGAACGCAACGGACTTTCCATGGAGGATCTGGACTGGTTCGTTCCCCATCAGGCAAACCTCCGCATCATTGAAGCGGTGGCTGACCGTGCAAAAATTGCTCCGGAGAAAGTTCTTGTCAACATCGAGCATTACGGCAACACTTCGGCAGCATCCATCCCATTGTGCCTCTATGAGTACCGTGACAAGCTCAAGAAGGGCGATAAGATTATCCTTACCGCATTCGGAGCTGGATTCACTTGGGGTGCCCTATACATTATCTGGGATATCTGATTTCGATTTCCAATCTTAAAGAGATAAAACGAGTGTCGGGAAAGGTTTCTTTCTTGACACTCGTTGGTGTTTATAGAGGGGGCTAAACCAATTGCGCGATACCGTGTTATTTCTATTAAAAGCCCCTTGTTGGAACTTAACTTATAATCAAAAATTTAAATACATATTATGAAAGAACTTAATATCGTCACTCCCATCATGGCTATGAAGGACGATGAGCTTACCGAGACTGACCGTGCGCTTGTGCTGAAAGCACGCGAAGCTTCCTATGCGGCTTATGCGCCTTACAGCAAATTTTCGGTAGGAGCAGCAATCCTGCTTGACAACAGCACCGTCGTTACCGGTTCAAACCAAGAAAATGCGGCGTACCCGTCAGGGCTGTGCGCTGAACGCACTGCAGCTTTTTATGCCCATGCGCAGTACCCGAAAGCAAAATTCATCTCTATCGCCGTGTCGGCTCGTGACTCTAAAGGCGAAGAGACCAAAAATCCTGTTGCGCCATGCGGAGCTTGCCGCCAGGTATTGCTGGAATACGAGAAACTTTCAGGATGCGACATGCGCGTGATTCTTGCCGGTGCCGATGAATGTTACATATTTAAGTCGGCAAAATCATTGCTTCCGGTGGCATTTTCCGAATTTTAGAGATTGTTGGTCAGTTAAAATCCTCACTCGGTCGAAAGAAATTGTCTTTCGACCGAGTTTTTTGTTACCATATTTCGCTGAGAGCCTGCAATTTGCTATTTAATAATTGTTAAAAGTACACTTTTGGCAATCCGCTCGTTAAACCATTTTTAAGTTACCAAGTCATAATAGGCGTAAAATTCATTAAAAACAACTATCACTCACAATAGACATTATGAAATTGTTCCTCCAAAGGATATTCGCCCTTGTCGTGATTTTAGCCAACGTCGCCTTCGCTTACGGTGCCAACATCCGCGGTGTCGTGGTGGATCAGAGCGGCGAACCGTTAATGGATGCCACCATCCGACTTCTTAAAGCCGATAAGGACAGCACCTACATCAAGGGATTGACCACCGACATCGACGGTAAATTCCGCATCACTAACGTCAATAACGGAAAATACATCGTAGTGGCAAGCTACATTGGATTCAATAACCACTATTCCGATGTGGATGTGCGTGGTGCCAATGTCAAACTCGACACTATCCGCATGACCGAATCAAGCGTGATGCTTAAAGAAGCCGTAGTTACCGCTGTAAAAACTGAAATCACAGTAAAGGAGGATACAATAGAGTATAACGCAGGCTCCTATAAGACTCAGCCCAATGCCGTGATGGAGGACCTTCTTAAGAAACTTCCCGGAGTGGAAGTGGACCAGGACGGTAAAATCACCGCCGGAGGAAAGCAAGTCACTAAAATATTGGTGGACGGAAAAGAATTCTTCGCCGATGACCCTAAAGTGGCATCAAAGAACCTCCCCGTCAACATGATTGACAAGCTACAGGTGGTCGACCGCAAGAGCGACCTTGCCCGGCTCACCGGTGTGGACGACGGCGAGGAAGAAACCGTCATAAACCTCACTGTGAAGAAAGGCATGAACAACGGTTATTTCGGTGTTGTGAACGCAGGATACGGTACTGACGACCGCTATGCCGCCGATTTCAACCTTAACCGTTTCTGGAACTCAAACCAGGTTACGCTGCTTGGCAACTTCAACAATATAAATCAACTCGGATTCACTGACAGCAACGGTAACCGATTCCGTCGATTCGGCGGCAACAACGGCATCACCACTTCCCAGTCATTCGGTGTGAATTTCAATGTCGGAAAGGAAGATGAGTCATTCCGTGTGGGCGGTAACCTCCTCTATAGCCACACTGACAGAGACAACCGCCGTTCACAGGAACGTGAGTACATCATCCCCAATTCTCCGTCGTTCCTCAGCAGCAGTTCAAGAAGTCGTGACAAAGGACATAACGTGCGCGGTGATTTCCGCATCAGTTGGAAAAAGGACACATTGACCACGTTTGAGTTCCGTCCTCGCTTCTCGCTTAACTACAATGACTCCGAAAGCGCCGACTCCTCACGCACATTCTCTGACCGCGGCAGGAACAATCTCGTAACCCGAAGCCTTAATGAGGCTACTTCCGATGGCAACTCCTTCGAAACAAGCGGTGATTTGTGGTTCAACCGCAAGTCCAAGAACCATCCCGGACGTTCATTCTCTATAGCGGTGGATTACTCTTTCTCCAATGTAAAAGAGAAAGAAAACTCCTACTCTTACAACCGTTTCTATCAGCTAAACGATTCCGTCGACCTGTACGACCAGTATACCGACAATCACACATGGAGCAACAGCGTAGGAACTCGACTCACTTGGACCGAACCGATAGGCGATGTCAAGAATGCACGTTTCTTCACCGTTAGCTACCGCATGAGCTACCGTTGGAACAATGCCGACAAGCTTGTGTATGACCATCCCGTCCTCTACATTCCCGGACAGGAACCCGCCATTGACTACGAAAATCTTGAATTCAACGACACTCTCAGCAATAAGTTTCGCAACGACTTCTTCAACCAGCGTCTACAGGTGGGGGTGCGTCAGGTGCGCAAGAACTACACTATCGACGTGGGTGTGGCTTTCGTTCCATCTATGTCCAAGAGCGACGACCTCATCAACTCGGCTCGCAACATTCCAGCCCGTTGGGTACTCAACCTTGCGCCTTACTTGCGTTACCGTCACCGCTTCAGCAAGTCCACAAGTTTCAACGTGGACTACCGCGGAAACACTCGCCAGCCGTCGCTGAGCCAATTGCAGCCCGTGGCTGACTACAGCAATCCGTTGCGCGTAGTAATCGGTAATCCCGACCTGAAACCCACATTCACTCATAGCCTCCGACTCCGTTTCCAGGATTTCAATCAGGAAGCTCAACGTTCTATAATGGCGATGGGTAATGTGCAGATGGCGCAGAACAGCATAGTTTCCAAGACCATGTTCAACTCCCAGACTGGTGGACAAACCACTACCTATACTAATGTCAACGGTAACTGGAGTGCTGACCTCTTCACAATGATATCGCTTCCGTTCCGCAACCGTTACTGGCAGTTCAACGCCAACGTATTCACCCGTTATACCCAATCGGTGGGATTCAACAACGGTGAGCGCAACCGCAGCGGATCACTCAATTTCGGTCCTTCAGTGTCGCTGGCGTTCCGTCCCGAAAACTGGGAAGTGGAGTTACGACCCTTCTTCAATCTGCAGAACACCACCAACTCCCTTGAAAGTGCGGTAAACCGCAGTGTGAAGACTTATGGCGGAAGCTTCAACGCTTCATGGTACGCTCCTTTCGGTCTTGTACTTGCCACTGACCTCCGTTACTCCGGCACCTCCGGTTATTCGGCAGGATACAACGAGGACGAATGGATGTGGAACGCGTCCATAGCTTACCAATTCCTCACCGGACGTAGCGCCACAATCACCCTTAAGGGATACGACTTGCTGCAGAATCGTCGCAGTGTATCGCGTACAACTACCGGTAACTACATCGACGATACCCGTTATAACACCCTCACCCGCTACTTCATGTTTACTTTCAGCTACCGTTTCAACACATTCGGCAAGGGCAAGAAGCC
>DAAL01000276.1 GCA_001701065.1 Bacteroidales bacterium GP4 | reverse complement strand
ACAGATCACGGTACAAGGTGGTGCTTGCCGCAGGAGTCGCCGTCTTGTCGGTTCTCGCAATGCAGATATTGAGCGGCGGCGCGGGCAAGCGCAAACTTTCCTATACCTTCAGGACCTTCTAAAAGCAGGGCATGGGGTATGTGATTGGAATCAATCATATGCCGAAGTTTTTCTTTTGCGTCGGCATGGGAGGGGATGTCACTAAATTTCATTGATACGGTTATCTTTGTAGCATCTACAAAGATAAAAATATTTTAGAAACTGTTTAGAATTTTCAGCAAGTATTTTTCATGGCTTTCAGCGGAAGGCTCACGACTGGGGCGAAACTTCCGGCACAAACAGCTCGACACTTCCGTCACAATAAACTACCATGATGTTTTTGACTTTGAGCCGGCTTCCGACCTCAACCGACACTGTGGCTNNTCACCCGACACTGTGGCTTGCTGCGACTTGAAATTGGACACAGGAATGCTTTTTTCAGCAATACGGACCTGCGGAATGGGAGTCGATTCAACCGGACTTTTTTTTGACGGGAAAATCTCATTTGTGAATAATCCATTGTCATCATAGCTATCGGGTTGATATGTCGGTTCTTGCGTAGCAAAATCCGGCTCGTTTTCGTGGTTTTGAGGCTCTGAGAATTGAATATTTTCGCCGTTCAACATAGGTCCTTCGCCTAAAAGCAACCACAGGACGGAAAGAGAAGGGAATGCTTCGTGAATTTGACGAATAACCTTGTCGCTGACTTTTTTATTCCTGCCGTTAAGCAATTGTGAGAGCGATGGACGGGGGATTCCGCAGGCATCGGCGAACTGCGATGTCTGGATTCCCATAGAATCGATGTATTCTTTTAGTCGCGAAGCGATTTCCATACCTGTTTAATTTTGCAATTTTCAATATGCAAATGTAATCAATTAAAATGTAAATTGCAAATTTAATTTTGAAAACAAGAAGTTAACAATCGCAATTTGGATACTGTTTGCATTTGCATTAATAGAGTGGGGTAGGGCTTATTGTCTTGAAGTAAAACTTTAGATGTTCGTGTTATGTTGCTGGGTATTCTAAGGTTAGGTTCAGACTCTTGCATATAGGAACTGCTTGCTGCGATAAATACGCAACAAGCTTAAACTAACGCTTCAATAAACGTTATTAGTTAGTATGGGTATCAGCTATTTACGTGATATTAGAACCGTTGCTTAATTCGGCTGTTTCGGAATCTTAATGGTTTGCTGTTGTTAATTTGGGTTTTTGAAATGAATAATTTGGCTTTCATATTCGCACTTTTAAAATTGTTAAACAGTAAATCAACATTACAAATTTTGGAATTTGGAATTCCATTCCTTACACCTAAGGTGTTACAATGCGGTTGTGAAAATATTTCAAATTCGTATTGTTAATTGTATAACATATCTAATCGAAAAAAGGATTTTGCGTTTTTAAATCGT
The DNA here is from genome assembly GCA_001701065.1 of Bacteroidales bacterium GP4. Classification (GTDB taxonomy): domain Bacteria; phylum Bacteroidota; class Bacteroidia; order Bacteroidales; family Muribaculaceae; genus Muribaculum. The sequence goes on along the minus strand of DAAL01000276.1, from coordinate 4,595 downwards.
TTAACATTTTAACCCCCTTATTCCCATGTACTTAACGTCTTTTAAATATTTATATGTATTTTAGCTGGATTTTACAAATTTTTTAACGTGTTTTGCAGCATATTTTCCTTGCGATTTATCGACGGAGATGTAATGTGATCCGGAAATATAAAAAAATACGGTTCTTGGCATTTTTCAACCAAGAACCGTATTTGGGGTAATGTCAGAAACCGGTTAAACAGTTTCCGAGTATCGGAGCTGTTATTATATCTTCAACTCTTCAGCTATGTACTTTGATGTGGGTGATTTTCCTTTTGCTATTTGTTCGGGAGTTCCTTGATTTATGATCATTCCTCCTTCGGCACCCCCTTCCGGTCCCATATCGATAAGATAATCGGCGCATTTCAGCACATCAAGATTGTGTTCTATCACAAGCACGGTGTTTCCTTTGTCCACTAATCGGTTCAGAACACCCATGAGGGTGTTTATGTCCTCAAAGTGTAGTCCTGTAGTTGGCTCGTCGAGAACGAATAGTGTCTTTCCGGTGTCGCGCTTGGATAATTCGGTAGCCAGTTTCACTCTCTGGTTCTCGCCTCCTGACAGGGTGCTTGACGGTTGTCCGAGTTTGATGTACCCTAATCCTATTTCCTGAAGAACTTTTATCTTGTTAAGTATGGTGGGAATCCCTTCAAAGAATTCTACAGCCTGATTGATGGTCATGTCAAGAACGTCGGCTATAGACTTTCCCTTATACCTCACTTCGAGGGTCTCGCGGTTGTATCTTCTTCCTCCGCACACCTCGCATGGCACGAGGACATCGGGAAGAAAATTCATCTCGATAACCTTATAGCCGTTTCCGTTACATGCCTCGCAACGTCCTCCAGCCACATTGAAAGAGAATCTTCCCGGCTTGTACCCCCTTATTTTAGCTTCCGGAAGGTTAACGTAGAGATTACGTATGTCGGAAAATACTCCGGTGTAAGTCGCGGGATTGGAACGCGGCGACTTTCCCAATGGCGACTGGTCGACAGTCACTATTTTGTCTATGTTTTCTATCCCTTCAATCTCTTTGTAAGGCAACGGTCCTTGGTTGGAACGATAAAAATGTTTGCTTAGGATGAGCTGCAAGGTGCCGTTGATTAAGCTGGATTTTCCGCTGCCCGACACGCCCGCCACACACACAAGCATCCCCAGCGGCAACTTAAGAGTGACATCCTTCAGGTTATGCCCCGTGCATCCTTTGAGGGTTATGAATTTCCCATTTCCCTCACGATATTTCCGGGGAGGCTCGATAGCTTTGGTCCCGTTTAGATAATCGGCGGTGAGTGTATGGGTGTGAAGCATCTCGTCAGGAGTTCCTGCAAACACTACATTTCCTCCCTTGCGTCCGGCATATGGTCCTATATCCACTACATAATCGGCTTCAAGCATGATTTCCTTGTCATGTTCGACTACGATAATGGTGTTGGATGCGTCACGGAGCTTCTTTAGCGAGTCGATAAGTCGCTTGTTGTCGCGTTGATGAAGGCCTATACTCGGTTCGTCAAGGATATACATCACATTGACAAGCTCTGAACCGAGTTGTGTCGCAAGCCTTATTCGCTGACTTTCGCCACCTGAAAGAGTGGCTGAATTGCGGTTGAGCGACAGGTATTGAAGTCCCACATCCACCAAAAATTTAAGACGGGTCCTGATTTCTTTAAGGATTTCTTTGCCTATCAACTGCTGTTGCGGACTTAATCTGTCCTCTACAGTCTCAATCCACTGGGTGAGATCCGATATGTCCATTTCGGCAAGGTCGGCGATGTTTTTGTCGTCGATGAAGAAATGCAGGCTCTCCTTGTTCAATCTCTTTCCGTGGCACTCGGGGCATGTAACCTTCGAGTAGAATTGTCCGCTCCATTTCTGTGCCTTGGCTGACGCTTCATCGGACTGCTGCAGTTCAAGATATTTCACAAGACCTTCATAGGTCTGGAAATAAGAGAATGTGTTCTGAGATTCAGTTTTGAGCGACAGATGTTCGGTGGTTCCGTTCAGTATGTCGTTGATGGCATCCTCGCTAACGTCTTTCAAGGGAGTTTTCAGTGTATTGCCGTACTTCTCCAGAATAGCCGCTATCTGCCAGAATATCATGGAATTTTTATAGCTCCCCAAAGCCACGATACCGCCTTCATGAATTGAGAGGTTAGGGTTAGGGATAAGCTTTTCTCTATCCACGATGTTGACGTATCCGAGACCTTTGCATTTCGGGCACGCGCCCTGCGGCGAGTTAAACGAGAAGTTATGCGGTGCCGGCTCACGATAGGAAATACCGCTTTCCGCATCCATCAGCAACTGGCTGTAATAGCCCGTTGAATGGTCCTCCACATCGTAAATCATCATCTGCTTTCCTCCTTGCTGGAGAGCTTTGGACACCGAATCCTGAAGACGCGTCAAGTCCTTATGGCTTACTTTCAGCTTATCTATCACAAGCTCTATGGTGTGGTTTTTGTATCGGTCGAGTTTCAGCCCGTAGGTGAGTTCCTGAAGTTCTCCGTCGATTCTGACGGTGAGGAATCCTTTTTTCCGCAATTGCTCGAAGAGTTCTTTGTAATGACCCTTTCGGTTCTTTACAATAGGCGATAGCAGATAAATCTTCCGGTCAAGGTATTTATCCAGGATTAGACCCACAATTTTCTCCTCGGTGTATTTAATCATGGGCTTTCCCGTTATGTAGCTTTTAGCCTCGCCGATGCGGGCAAAAAGAAGGCGCAGATAATCGTAGACCTCTGTAGTAGTGCCTATGGTGCTTCGGGGGTTACGGTTGATGGTTTTCTGCTCGATGGCTATCACCGGGCTAAGTCCTGACATGTAATCGACATCGGGACGTTCAAGAGTACCCAGCAGATTACGCGCATAGGCTGAAAAAGTCTCGATGTAGCGCCGCTGTCCTTCAGCAAAGATAGTGTCAAAAGCGAGTGACGATTTCCCGCTTCCGCTTAATCCTGTTATCACAGTCAAGCGGTTGTGGGGAATGGTCACATCTATGTTTTTGAGATTGTGTACCCTTGCTCCTTCTACGATAAGTTGGTCTTGAAATTTATCCATTTATATTATGTCGTTATTCGCTATCTTAATCTGTAATCCAATCTTAATCTATGACCCATTTTTTGTTATAGATGGATCTTGTATTGGTTGAACGCTTCAAGTCCTTTTGTTCAGGAATCTTGACATTGTAGGCTTTCCCTGTTTTGTTCGGCAGTGACTTTGCTCTTATCCAAGGATTGAACTCTCTCAACTGCAGGTAAGATATTCCTTGCTTTTTAGCCCATGTGGGCCAGTCCTCCACAGGATAATCCACTACCATGGTCTTTGTCTTTATAGGTTGGTAAAGCTGATCGGCTTTCAGGTAATAACCGTAGTTCTTCGGCGATTCCATTATCAGTTTCATCGCCAGCAAGCGGAACATGTAGCGGGTGGTTTCATCCACAAGATAGAGGTCATAAGCCGACTCCTGTCCTTGTGCGTCAAGTTCCTTGGTGATTCGTCCCATTCCTCCGTTGTAAGAGGCTGCTGCCGATTCCCAATTGCCGTACTTTCTGTATGCCGACTTTAGATATTTGCAGGCGGCGACAGTAGCTTTCTCCGGGTCATACCGTTCGTCGACATAATCGTTTACCTCAAGCCCGTACTGCTTTGCTGCCGAAGGGATGAATTGCCACAATCCTGCGGCTTTGGCTCCGGAGTAGGCGCGAGGGTTAAGAGTGCTTTCGATGCATGCGAGGTATATCAGGTCCTCCGGGACTCCGTTCTCTTTAAGAATAGGGATTAGCTGCGGGAAATACCGGTTGGCTCTTTTCAGCACAAGGAGAGTGTTTCCGTGAGTGTAAGCCATAGCGGTAAGCTCCCGGTCAAGCCGCTCGTACATGTCGATGCGGTCGAGGTCAATCTTGTCGCCGGCAAAAGTCACTGATTTCGGCAATTCGGGATTTTCGATTATTGCCACACTCACTTTCTGTTGAGCCGATATCGAGTTATAATAGGATGATGATGACATCATCAGTAATGCTATAACGGGAATATATATTTTTACCATTGTTTTTATAATTACTCAGTAGGGTTATTATTGCTTTGTTTGTATTTTATTATATTAATATCACCTTTCAGATTGTATTTTTTACCATCGGCACCCACCGCTTTTATCACATAGAAGTAAACTCCGGCAGGAACTAACTTGCCGTTGTGGGTACCGTCCCAGCCAAGGGAGGGATTGTTGAAATGAGCCACCTCGACACCCCAGCGGTTGAAGATGTGGCACTCAAAATCCAGGATGGACTTGTAGCTGACTTTCCACTCGTCGTTTACACCTTCGCTTGCTCCTGGAGAGAAGGCATTAGGACACTTTATGTCCGATTCTCCTATTGTCACGGTGTATGACGGGCTTGTGTATTCGCACCCTCCGGCATCGTTTGCCGCAATGAACCGCACATAAAAGGTTCCTTCATCAGTAAACGTATAATTGAAGTCAAGACTGTTTTGCCTTATCTCGATAATGTCAAATTCGGGCGATGCCGAGAGTTGCCATTCCTGAAATACGGCAGCTTCCGTGACACATGCTTCAAAATCGATTTCAGCCG
>DAAL01000198.1 GCA_001701065.1 Bacteroidales bacterium GP4 | reverse complement strand
GGCATAGCCTGGAAGTTGTACACATCGCTTATAAGTTCTATCATGGCGTTGTCAAACGCATTCAGTTCGCAATAGCGAAGCTCCTTACGGTCGACAAGATCCCACTGACGGCGGGCATACTTGTAGCTCCAGCCGTTGCCTTCGCGCGGGAAATCAATCCATTCGGGATGACCGAACTCATTACCCATGAAGTTGAGGTATCCGCCGTTGATGGTGGCGAGTGTCACAAGTCGTATCATCTTGTGCATGGCTATACCACGGTTCACTGCCGCATTGTCGTCGCCCTTGGTCATGTGCCAGTACATCTGGTCGTCGATAAGACGGAATATCACTGTCTTGTCGCCCACAAGTGCTTGGTCGTGGCTTTCGACGTAGCTGATGGTCTTTTCGTCGGCGCGGCGGTTGGTGAGTTCCCAGTAGATGGAAGTCGGATGCCAGTCCTCGTCCTTCTTTTCCTTAAGCATCTTGATCCAGTAGTCGGGGATGCCCATTGCCATGCGGTAGTCAAATCCTATGCCGCCGTCCTTGAACGGGGTTGCAAGACCCGGCATTCCGCTCATTTCCTCGGCTATGGTGATGGCTTTCTTGTTCACTTCGTGGATGAGCTTGTTGGCGAGGGTGAGGTAAGTTATGGCATTAGTGTCCTGTCCGCCGTTATAGTAGTCCTCGTAGGAGCCGAAGGCTTGTCCGAGTCCGTGGCTGTAATAGAGCATTGAGGTAACGCCGTCAAAACGGAATCCGTCGAAATGGAATTCCTCAAGCCAGTATTTGCAGTTGGACAGCAGGAAGTGTATCACTTGGTTCTTTCCGTAGTCGAAGCACAGAGAGTCCCATGCCGGATGCTCACGCCTTCCATCGCCGTAGAAGTACTGGTCGTAGCTTCCGTCGAGTCGACCAAGACCTTCAACCTCATTTTTTACGGCATGGCTGTGCACAATGTCCATGATGACTGCGATTCCGGCTTCATGGGCTGCGTCAATGAGGGCTTTAAGCTCTTCGGGAGTGCCGAAACGGCTTGACGGCGCATAGAAGTTGGACACATGGTAGCCGAATGAGCCGTAATAAGGGTGTTCCTGGATAGCCATAATTTGGATGGCGTTGTATCCGTCGGCGGCGATTCGCGGCAGCACATTGTCCTTGAACTCGGTGTAGCTTCCCACGCCTTCCTTCTCCTGCGCCATGCCTATGTGGCACTCGTAGATGAGCAGGGGCTTGGTGTCGGGCACAAAGCGGCGCACTTTCCATTTGTAGGGCTTTTCGGGATCCCACACCTGTGCCGAGAATATATGGGTGTTCTCGTCCTGAACTACACGGGTGGCATAGGCGGGTATGCGTTCGCCTTCGCCGTCGGACCATCTTACAATCATTTTATAGAGGTCGCCGTGGTGCAGCGCGTCCTTTTTCATCTTAAGCTCCCACACTCCGTTGCCTTTAAGCTTCAGGGAGTATTTGGCGTATTCCTTCCATTTTGAGAAATCGCCTACAAGTGTGATGCTTTTAGCGTTAGGGGCCCATTCTCTGAACACCCATCCTCCATCGGGTGTGCGATGAAGACCGAAATAATTGTAGGCATTGGCAAATGCCTTTAATGAGCCGTCGGCGGCGCAAAGTTCTTTTTCTTTGTTTACCGCGTCATTGTGACGGCCTTCGATGGCTTCGGAGAAAGGCTCCAGCCATGGGTCATTTTTTATAATGGCTAATTTTCCCATGAGTTATGAATGTATGTACTTTAAACTTTAGGTTATGTGTACAAATCTAACAAAATTTGGCGAGTAAATGGTTATGTTGGCATTATTTTTTTTCATTTTTAGCCATTATTGCAAAATTTATGGTAAAATACTCTCGGGTATAGGTGTACATTGTCAAAATAAGCTTGCATAATCGGGATAATTTGATTAATTTTGTTGTAGTCCATAGGGTTGGTGAAAATGCCATAGAAAGACACGGCTGCACCGTACTTTATCTTCATTGACTTTTATGGACTTGAGAGCCCTTAACCTGATAATAGCCAACAAATTCATAAACAAAACCCTTGACAATGAAAAAACTATTATTGTTATGTGTATGCGCCATGTTGCTCGCCATGCCGGCGGGAGCGCAGAAAAAACGTGCTGTGTCCTTCGATGCCTACGAATGGGATTTCGGCACTCTTAATGCCACTGAAGGTGCTGTGTGCCACACATTTGTGCTCAGCAACAAGTCAAAGCAAGCGGTAAGTATCGGCAAGTCTATTCCGAGTTGCGAATGCATCTTTGCCCAGTATCCCGACACTCCTATAGCTCCGGGCGAGACCGCCGAGGTGAGGGTGGTGTTTAACCCTATGCAATCGCAGGGTAAGAGCTTCCGAAGCGTGGAACTCATTGACACAAAAGGTAAGACTCTCGGAGCACTTTCGGTGAAGGCTGTAGTGGAGGAAAAAGGTGAGCCTAAGAGCTATCCGTTCCTCAATTATGAACTTTCCAATGAAGAGCGTGTGGAAAATCTGATATCATTGCTCACTCCTGAAGAGAAAGTGGGACTTATGATGAATAAGTCTATATCGGTGGACCGCCTTGGCATCCCATCCTACAACTGGTGGAGTGAAGCGTGTCATGGAGTTTGCCAGAGTGACTATACGGTTTTTCCGCAACCTATAGGTATGGCGGCGGCATTTAGTCCGGAGTTGATCTATGATGTGTTCACTTCTGTGTCCGATGAGGCACGTGCCAACTGGAACCGTTCCGACCATAATATATTTAATGTCCCGATGGGAGAGATCTACTATCCGGGTAATCCTGAACTGACATTCTGGTGTCCTAATGTGAATATATTCCGAGATCCTCGCTGGGGCCGCGGTCAAGAGACATGCGGTGAGGATCCTTACCTGAATGCTGTGCTGGGTGTACAGACTGTGTTGGGAATGCAAGGCAATGACGACCGTTATTTCAAGACCCATGCCTGCGCCAAGCATTATGCGGTACACAGCGGTCCGGAGCCGTTGCGCCACACTTACAATGCCTCAGTGTCCATGCGTGACCTGTGGGAAACTTATCTTCCCGCTTTCAAGGCGTTGGTCAAAAAAGGCAATGTGCGCGAGGTGATGTGCGCCTATAACCGTTACGAAGGTAAGCCGTGCTGCACCAGTGACCGCCTGCTCGTGGATATTCTGCGCCGGAAGTGGGGCTACGACGCAATAGTGCTGACTGACTGCGACGCTATCAACAATTTTTATAATAAAGGCCAGCATGAAACTCATCCCGATCCTCTTTCGGCATCAGTCGACGCTGTGCTGAACGGCACTGACCTGGAATGCGGAAAAGTGTTTATGGTGCTCACCGAGGCGCTTGACAAGGGAATGATAGATGAAAGCGTGCTCGACAACCACCTGAGAAAGACTCTTATGGGACGTTTCGAGTTGGGAATGTTTGACCCTGCCGACATGATTCCATGGAAGGACCTCGGACCAGAAGTTATCAGCAGCGAAAGCAATCATGCCCTTGCCGTAAAGGCGGCGCATGAGGCTATGGTGCTTCTTGAAAATAACGGTGTGCTTCCGCTCTCGAAAAACATCAAGACAATTGCCGTGGTGGGACCGAACGCTGACGATACTTCGCTGCTCAACGGCAATTACGGCGGAACCCCCACTGAGGAGCACACCCGCTCGTTGCTCGACGGCATCCGTGCGGCGCTTCCCGGAACAAAAGTCATCTATCACAAGGCATGTGAACTGGCTGACGAATACAACACCATCCACCATCTTCAGGACTTCAATGACGGCAAGGGAGTGTTGGTGGAATTCTACAATAACAATGACTTGAGCGGACAGCCCGCCAAGACCAACTATTACGACAAGATAGATTTCTCGACCTTCGGAGCGTGGGGATTTGCCCAAGGCGTTAGCAAGGACACTCTATCGGTGCGTGTGACAGGAACATACAAGGCTCCGTTCACCGGACAGATGCGCTACACTTTCGCTACCGACAACGGCTATACGCTTAAAGTGAACGGTGAAGTGGTGGAAGAAGCCGCACCCGGCAGAATGCGCGGAGGATTCGGACGCAGGGGCGTGGAATATAAATCGTTCCCCGTGAAGGAAGGCGAGACCTACGATGTGGAACTTGAATACCGTCACGGCAACGGCAATTTCGCCATGTTGCGCGGCGACATCTGCGAACGCCAGCTTGCCGAGTTTGACGAAGTTGCTGAATCGGTCAAGGATGCGGAAGCAATCATAGTGATAGGCGGTATCTCGGCGCAGATGGAAGGCGAAGGCGGCGACAAGGCTGACATTGAACTTCCCAAGGTGCAGCAGCGGCTTGTGCGTGCCATGCATGCTACCGGCAAACCGGTAATCGTGGTGAACTGTTCAGGTTCGGCAATCGCATTTGGCAGCGTTGAGGGTGAATATGACGCATTGCTGCAGGCATGGTACCCCGGACAAGGCGGTTCTCAGGCTGTGGCTGATGTGCTCTTCGGCGACTACAATCCCAGCGGCAAACTGCCTGTGACATTCTACCGCTCCAACGATGATCTGCCTGACTTCCTCGACTACAGCATGGATAACCGCACTTACCGTTATTTCCGCGGAGTGCCGCAGTACGCTTTCGGCTATGGACTGTCTTATACTGATTTTGCCTACGGAAAGGGCAAGCTCTCCAAGTCGTCCATGAAGCCTGACGGAAAAGTGACACTCACAGTGCCGGTAACTAACACCGGCGCACGTGACGGTGCAGAGATAGTTCAGGTTTATGTCAAGGCGCTCGACTACCCCGAAGCTCCGTTAAAGTCGCTCAAGGGATTCCAGAAGGTTGACTTGGCTGCCGGTCAAACCGGAAAGGCTACAATCACTCTCGACGGCGAGTCATTTGAGTACTACGACCCGTCCATCGACGAACTTTCCACTCGTCCGGGTCGCTATCAGATACTTTACGGAAGCTCATCACGCGATGAAGACCTCCAATCGCTTGACTTTGAAGTGAAATAACGTCCAGGGTTTCATCCACTGATAAATTATTCGTGCAATAAGACGCATAATTTGCGTGTTATTGCACGAATTTGTATATTTGCATCCTGAACCAAACAAAGAAAGAGATAATGTTTATACATGAATATGACAACTGGACAGCTTTTCGATGGGACACTGACGTAGTAAATTCCCTGCAGATTCAGGCTATGCATAAGCTTGTGTATCTTGCCGGGCGAATGGCGGCTATCGGGTTTGACGCTCAGCTGATGGCTACCGTGGAATCGGTGACAAATGATGTGGTCGCGTCCTCCGAAATCGAAGGCGTGCGTCTTGACACTGACGAAGTGCGCAGTTCCGTTGCCCGAAAGTTTGGTGTGTCCTTGCCTAAGAGTAAGGATACGACCCATTATGTGGACGGTATAGTGGAAATGATGCTTGACGCGACACATAAAAGGAACAGAACGCTTACCGAGGACAGGCTTTTCAGTTGGCATCATGCCCTGTTCCCGAACAAGACCGATTTGACTGTAGGAGCCTACCGCACAGAGGAGATGTCCGTGGTCTCAAGAATGTTTGGCAGGGAGAGAATACATTATCGTTCTCCGTCACCTGACCGTGTCCCCAAAGAAATGTCATGCTTTATTGATTGGATAAATATTCCCGATAAGCAGCCGGGAATGCTGAAATCAGCCATCGCTCATCTGTGGTTTGTGAGCATACATCCATTTGATGACGGAAATGGACGTATAGGGCGTGCTATATCTGACATGGTTATGTCGACACTTGATGGGGACGGAATGCATTTTTATAGTCTTAGCTCCCGGATATTGAAAGACAAGAGTCATTATTATAAGGTGTTGGAAAAGACTCAGCGCGGCAACGGTGATATTACCGAATGGCTTGTGTGGTATTTTAACGCCATTATGGCGGCGGTGGATGATTCCAATACCATGTTATCGATGGTTTTGCGTAAAGCCGCTTTCTGGAACGCTCACTCGCAGGCATCCATTACCGATCGCCAACGGTTGGTACTAAACAAGTATCTTGATGGCTATGAGGCAAAACTTACCGCCAAAAATTGGGCGAAAATCATCGGAATGTCCGATGACACGGCGTTGCGTGATATCGAATCCCTTGTGAAGCAGGGGATTCTGATTCCTACGCCCGGCAGAGTGCGGGATATTCCATATTCAATTAATTATACATCGCATCCCATAAGCGAGTCGCCTTTCAGTGACATTATCGTCGAGAAGAACGGTAAAGATACATTCATAACGGTTTCTTACAAGGACTCACAATCATTTAGTGACCGCGTCAGCTCCATCGACGCCAAGCGGCTTGATGATGGAGAAATAACATTACAAGACTTGGCTTTCAAGCATTTCGCTTATCTTCTCGAATAAGGTTTGCTTGGAAGGAGATATTGTTCCGTCATGCTGTGACTTTGGAAATCTGAGAATCACGCATTCCGGGGTTGTTTTGCAATTAGGGTGAAATGCACCCCAAAAGTTTTGCGTCTAACTTCTGGGGTGTAGTTTATTTTTTTATACAGCCCTGTTTATGAGAGGCATATAGACTCTATAGCTTATTTCTATAAATTAATAGTTCTTATCTATCGGCTTAAAGTCCATTTAGAATCACTATAGATTCCTCCACCATAACCGGAGGCAACTGTAAAATCGTCATTAAAAGTCCCATAGCACCAAATCGTACCATTACCACAATAAAAACGTAATTCTATTTTTTTGCCTTGCTTAGGAATTAGTTCTACACACCAAATTCCAAAGAATCCACAAGCGCGTAAATTATTTCCAACTTCAAAATATAATGTTTCGTTAGCAAATATTTCATTAGTAAAAGTCCACAATCCTGTTAAATCAGGCTTAGATGAGGGAGTATCCTCTTCTTTTTCAGTTGTGAATGACTTCGTCTCTCCGTTAACAATTTCGCCATCAACATTTACATATGCACAATAGTTATATGTGGTTGCTGGAGACAAACCTGAAATGTTGATTTCGCGTTCTCCATTAGAACTATTAGTTGAAACATCTAATGTTTTACCGTTGCCAGTAACCGTAACACCACATTTGAAGTCTTTAACATCATTATATGAGCATCTTACTATAGCGGATTTATCAGTAACATTTATACATTCTCCTGTTATTGCAGACGGATTGTAATAAACCTTATCAACATCTCCATATGTAATTATTGGCTCTTTGGGTCCACCCCATAGATATTTCGGACGAGTTAATGGAAAAGATCCACCTAATCCGTCAACCATAACAACAGCGTAAGGTCTTAAATAGTAATATTGTTTTTTTTCGACTTTCAAATCTGCGTAATAGACTTCATCTTCATTTGTACTATGGTCATTAAGATAATTATCGCAGTTGTCATATGTAACATTTGATTCATTAATTCTAACTGCAATTCCAGTATGAACTGAACAAGAAATCGGTTTACCAAAGGTATTAAGTCCTTGAATGCTGACTTCAATTTTGTAATTTGGAGCATTCTTTCCGTCTATATCTGATATCCAAATCATTGAAGAACCCATATAATCATTCAACAGTTCATAGAAATGGTCCTCATACTTTTTTTCCAAATAACTAAGTCCTAGGGCCAATCCTAAAGAACCATAACTCGGAAGTCCCATAAATGAAGGAATTAAATTTCCTAAGAATGTTGATAGGTATACACTGTCAGTTGATAATAAATTCCCAAAATCTCCTGCAGTAAGTGCGTTGTTAGCCCAAGTGCAAATAGTATTCAATGCTGAAAATGGTGTTATTTTAGGTGCTGGAAAAGTCGGTGCAGATTGACCCC
>DAAL01000153.1:888-5794 GCA_001701065.1 Bacteroidales bacterium GP4 | reverse complement strand
GGCTACGGAGAGCTTCGCCGCCCCGCACGACTGCATCAGCAGCATCACTCCCAACGCCGCTACCCACAGGATATGCACCACGATACGATTCATAGTAACTATATAACGGACATAGCCGCCGCAATATTACCTCACCGCATCCTCATTTACTACAAAAAAAAACGGGAGCCGAACTCACCGGCTCCCCCGCATTTGTGTATTCCACATAGAATTATCAATCAAGATCCACCGATTTGCCCACATCCTTCAGGCAGAAGCAGCGGGTGGCGGTATTTTTTATGTAAGCGCCGAAGTCACACGCGCCCTTGAAGTCAGCGCCGAAGTGCATCGGGAAGAAGTTCTTCACCTCTATCTTGTCGGTAAAGATGGTTGCGCCCTTGGCGAAGTCGGAGCCCTGACGCTCGTCCACCGGGAACATTGCCACATCCACCGTCTTTACCTCCTGGGCTATGCGGTCAACGATAGTCACAAACCGGCTCTCGGCTTTCTGCGCCTCACGCTCGGTGGAACTGTCCTTCCAGTGCCAGTCGTTAAGGTCGCCGGCATGGAACACACGCTTTCCGTCGGCGAGGGTGACAAGGAAGCTTACACCTGCGTCGGTGGAGCCGAATGCTTTTACGCTCACTCCTCCCGGCAGATTTTCAAGCGAGTCGCCTGCGCTCATCCCGGCAACTGCAAGAGTGGATGGGATGTTCTGTCCGTACACGTCGTTGGACAGGATGTAAGTGCGCTCGTGGTTCTGAGCCATCTCGTAGATATCGGGGCTGTGATGGTCAGTGTGATGGTGGCTTACGAAAAACAACACCGGCAGTTCCGGATTGTCGTTGAATATCTTGTGCAAGGCATGGGCGGGATCCTTACAGTAGTCAAACACGAGAATTGCCTCCTTCGAGGTGATTGCGAAGCCGCTATGGGCTAAAAATGTTACCTTAATCATAGTATGAATGTGTTTTTTTATCTTATAATAGAAAAACACCTCCCTATGAACAAAGTTCACCGGCACCTATGCGAAAAAAAAAGTGCCTTTGCTCACGCAAAGACACCAATCACTATTAATTTCCATCAAATTCATCCCTCTGTTCTTTCAACATGAAAAATGTTAACCATTTTTATATTTTTATTATCATCTTTACCGAAATAACGTAATTATCTCATTTTTATTGTCTCTTTATTACATTTTCTTCAACTTTGGAGATAATCCAATCTACTTCTGGAGTACCAACCCATTCAGTAAATTTAGGATAGGCAGTCTCAATCGAAACTCGTTCTTTAGGCCATTCCCAGTCATGGTCGAGCAGAAGCATCAATGGAGTTGTGCCCACTTCACCATGTTTGGTTTTGGTTATCTCCACTGCACGAGTTCCTTCTTCGTCACCTTCACCGGTCTTTACTACTATGGTGAACTTTGCGATGATGTCATCAATCTTCTCGTTCTCGCCAACCTTTATAGTAATAGGAGTGCTATGAGTTCCGGTGGCACCGGCACCGGTGTTGATCATCACAGTGTGGTCCTTTGAACCAAGCCACTGGTTCACATGAGTCTCGGCAATCAGCTCTTCGCCATATTTCACATATATAGGCATAATACCGCCGGCAGCAAGTGCCTTTACTGTAGCTTCATTGGTTCCGGCAACATGAGTTATTTCAAGCACAAGGTCATTGAAATCATAGTCATCGCTCTCGCCCAAGTCCTCTACAGCCAATGTCCATGGCAGCGGCTCATCAGGGGTAGGGGGAGTCGGAGGATTAGGATCATCCTCATCAATAATATCAACATCCTGCTCTTCCTCGAACATAAACACTACATCATTCAAGTCAGGCTTATTCTCTCGCCAATCTTCAAATGCAAAGAATGACCTTACTTTACCATCATGGGTTTCAGACGATGGCAATGTAAGATAAGAAGCACTTACATACTCATCACCCTCCGAGACATCCTTCCACGGATGACTCCATACATATTTATTATACGATTTATCCCCATCTAATCTCCAATTAGATTCAAATGACACCTTTTCTGCCATTTCTTCAGTCATATTTTTGGCAGAAACAATATAATTATCATTATCGGAAACTTTATATATTCCAAATTTACCAAAAAGTTCATTCCTTTTTGACTGGGAGAAAAGTATATGGTCAAATACTGTAGAGTTACCATCCTCCTGACCGCCTAATGGATCAATACCATTTTTAACTTTAATATAAAATCCATATTTTATACCATCTTTATTAAATTTGAACTTTATACCCTTAGTTTTGAATGCGCCTCCATCATTAGGTGTATACGAACTATTAGATTTCGCCAGTACATCAAACGTTGAGGATTCATAGTCACTTATATTGTCATGCTTATCCCCACAATATTTTAATTCACCGGTCCTTACCCAATACAAATCCTGCATATGAGAGTAATCTATCGCCGGTTTATTCCATTTAGACGATTCCCATCCATTAAGGCTATAAAATCCACCTTCCGGTTCCGGTTTTCCGGGAGCATATTCCTTGCTTTCATCAAACCAATTGAAATCACCATTTTCATCACACCAATAAACCCCCACTACATGAGAGGAACTGGTATTCCAAAACAATGGGTAAAAAATAACTTCTTTATCCTTTTTAGATACGAAAGAAAAGTTAGAAATCACATTCCCGGAATTATTTACCTCTTCAGGAATATACTTTAAAAAATTATCAATTGATTTTGAAAATATTATCTTCTCTCCCTCAGTATAACCATATGTCAACGTAACCCCATCGACAGTTTTAGTTCCTTCGGCAATTGCTCTTGACCTTGCAGCGGAAGCGTCGACGGTTGAGCCTACTTTAGTAGGGTACTCCTTGCCGTTGACCTTCACTATCACATCCTTCATTCCCGACGGGATGTCAAAAGTCAAAGCCGCGGGATCGGCTATATTCTTATAGTCGGCGACAATGTATCGCTTGCCCTTGATTTCAACATAGATTTTAGCCTCCGCACCGCCTGCGCCTCTCACACTCATAACTTCATTGGAAGCGAGACTCCAGTTTTGGTTCGGATCGATGATACCGTACTTCTTTATAAAATCACGCAGGTAGAGTTCCTCCGCCGGTATCTCCTCCATCTCGGGAGCACACGACGCAAGAATCAGTGAGCCAAGTACAATTTTTAATAAGCTTTTTACTTTCATTGGTTAAAATGTGTTTTAACGTTCATGATTTAGTTTTTCTCTAATATACTATAGATGCACTCGCAAAAGTAAGCATATTTTTTGTATTCTCATTATTTTTTAACATTTATTTTTATATAGAACTCAATTTTTATACAAATCGCGATATTAATTACCAATAGCTATACTAATCCCTATATTAATAATGTATATATGCGCCATCGAGCATCCCGGCAGAGTAAAAGAATTAATCCCGTTCAATGTTGTGGGAGTGAAAAAAAAAAGCTAATTTTGCGCCCGATAGGCAGTAACTATCATCAGTAACATTAAAATGTCAGGAATCACTGCTCCATCTTGCGAAACGGCTATACAAGAGGTCGTGAAGCAACTGTCATCGGAAGATAATTTTCCCAATGTGCGCCCCACACGTTGGCATGGCGAGCCATTGCCTTCACAGGCAGCGGTAAAAGAGATTATTAACCTGTCACGCGCACTATTGTTCCCGGCATTTTTCGGCGACCCCGACATCACCCGTGAAAACGTGCTTTATTTCAACGGGCTGTGGGCGGAAAAGCTGTTTAAAATCCTTGCAAAGCAGATACTTGCCGGCGTGGCTATGGAATTCAACGGCTCATTCATTGACTATGAGGCGCTTGAAGCTTCGGCAAAAATCAAGGCGGCAAACTACATAAAACAGCTCCCCGAACTGCGCCGGCTGCTCAACCTCGACGTAAAAGCCACCTATCTCGGCGACCCTGCGGCTATATCCACAAGCGAAGTGCTATACTGCTATCCCGGAATAAGAGCCATATGCAACCACCGCATAGCCCATGCGCTGATAACCCTCGACGTGCCCATAATACCACGCATGATAAGCGAGATGGCGCATTCCGAAACCGGCATAGACATACACCCAGCCGCGACAATAGGCGAATCGTTCACCATCGACCACGGCACAGGCATCGTGATAGGCGCGACCGCGCGCATAGGCAACAACGTGAAGATATATCAGGGCGTGACCCTCGGAGCCAAGAGCTTCGACCTGGATAAGGACGGAAATCCTGTAAAGGGGGAACCTCGACATCCTATAATAGGAAACAATGTAATCATATACTCCAATGCCTCCATCCTGGGACGCATCACCATAGGCGACAACGCCATAATAGGAGGTAACATCTGGGTCACTGACGATGTGGCTCCCGGTGAACGGCTCATCCAGGCAAAGGCTAACGCCAACAATGTTTTAAGACTTAAGCAGTAATCCCACTATGAATACAGAAAATTTTGAAATGGTAGCCAAGACCTTCCAAGGTCTTGAAGAGATATTAGCCGACGAACTACGTAACCTCGGTGCCGAAAACGTCACCCCGGGACGGCGAATGGTGTCATTCGAAGGCGACACCGAAATGCTTTACAAAGCCAACCTGTGCTGCCGTACAGCCCTGAGAATCCTTAAACCTATTTTTAAGTTTACTGCCGAGGATGCCGACACCCTCTACGACATGACCAAGGAGTTTGACTGGGAATCGATACTGAGTGTGGACTCCACTTTCTCCATCGACCCGGTGGTCAATTCCGACATATTCACCCACTCCCGCTATGTGACCTACAGAGTCAAGGACGCGATTGTGGACCATTTCAAAGACAAATACGGAGCTGACAAGCGTCCCGGAGTGCGTCTTCAGGATGCCGACGTGATGCTTAACGTGCACATCGACGAAAACCGTGTGACATTCTCCCTCGACTCGTCGGGCGAATCG
>DAAL01000153.1:0-858 GCA_001701065.1 Bacteroidales bacterium GP4 | reverse complement strand
CTGAGGCTCCCATCAACGAAGTGCTTGCCGCCGGCATCATCCTCAAAAGCGGATGGGACGGCTCCACCCCGCTCGTGGATCCCATGTGCGGTTCCGGAACATTCCTGATCGAAGCTGCATTAATAGCCGCCAACATAAATCCCGGTGTCTACCGAAAGAAGTTTGCGTTTGAGAACTGGAACGACTTCGACGAGGAGCTATTCGAGTCGCTTTACAACGACGACTCCAACGAACGCTCATTTGCCGGCACCATCTACGGTTCTGACATATCCCCGAAAGCCATAGCCATATCGGAGAAAAACATCAAGCAAGCCGGTGTGGGCAAATACATCGACCTCTCCATAAAGCCGCTTTCACAGTGGGAAGAAGCCCCCGAAGAAGGCACCCTCATAACCAATCCACCCTACGGCGAACGCATCACCGTGGAGGACATGGAAGGGCTGTACTCACTCATCGGCACTAAACTCAAAAAAGTGTTCAAAGGCTACAAAGCATGGATTATCGGCTACCAGGACGAGTACTTCAAGCGCATTGGACTTACCCCATCAGTCAAGATGCCTATACTTAACGGTGCGCTGGAGTGCGAACTGCGTGAGTACGAAATCTTTGAAGGCGACTATAAGAGCTTCCGCCGTGAAGGCAACGCGCTCGACAAGCATCTGGGCGAAGAACCGCGCGGCAAGAAATCACGCCGACTCACTGACACCGAATGGCGCATGGAAGCACGCAAAAAAGGCTTCGGCGGCAAGGACGGCAACAAGAAAATGCGCCGTGAACGTGACGACGAGGACTTCAGCCGTGACCGCAAAGGCGGAAAGGACCGCAAATTCCGTGACGAACGCAAGCCCGACCGCGGCG
>DAAL01000051.1 GCA_001701065.1 Bacteroidales bacterium GP4 | reverse complement strand
ATGTTGATGGTGTACTTACTGTCCCCCTCTATACCGGCGACAAGGATTTCTTGCGTAAGTATTATCCGGTGATGAAAGGATGCGCCGATTTCTACAAAAGCCATCTTGTGCGTCATCCCAAGTACGGTTATCTTGTGACTGCACCTTCCATGTCGCCTGAACACGGTTATGACGGCGCCGGTTCGCCCATCACCGCAGGCTGCACAATGGACAATCAGATAGCTTACGATGCGCTTTACAATGTGATTCAGGCTTCGGCTGTTCTTGGTGAAGATAAGAGCTACCGTGATTCGCTTGCTGCCATCATAAAACAGTTGCCTCCCATGCAGGTGGGTAGATACGCTCAATTGCAGGAGTGGATTGTGGATGCTGACAATCCCAAGGACGAGCACCGCCATGTGTCGCACCTCTACGGATTGTACCCCTCAGCCCAAGTGACTCCGTTCAACACGCCCAATGCCTTTGAAGGAGCCAAGAACACTCTTATCCAACGCGGCGACATGGCTACCGGATGGAGCATAGGCTGGAAGATTAACCTGTGGGCGCGCTTGCTCGACGGAAACCATGCTTACAAAATCATAAAGAACATGATTACTCTTATAAAGGGTAATAAAAACAGCTTCGCCGCCGGTGAAATGGGACGACTCTATCCCAATCTTTTCGACGCGCATCCTCCGTTCCAGATTGACGGAAACTTCGGTTTTGCGTCAGGAGTAGTGGAAATGCTCGTGCAGAGCCATGACGGTGCAGTGCATCTGTTGCCGGCACTTCCCGATGCGTGGAACAACGGCGAAGTGTCAGGTCTTAAGACCCGCGGAAACTTTGAAGTGGACATGAAGTGGGCTGACAGCCGCCTGCAGAGCGCAGTCATCAAGTCGCACATAGGCGGACCGCTGCGCATCAGGTCCTATGTTCCGTTGAAAGGGAAGGGGCTTAAAGCCGCTAAGGGAGAGTGCCGCAATGACTTGCTTAAAGCACCCTCGATTGTAGACGCACGTGTGAGCCCTGAAGCTGATATGTCAGGGCTGAATGTGCCGAAGGTCTACGAGTATGACATTATGACAAAACCGGGACAAGTGGTAACACTGTCGTCCGCGCTTTAGAAATACTGTTTCATTCCTCATGTTGGTTACCCTCCGCTGTCTGATTCATATAGATGGTGGGGGGTATTCCATATAGATTCTTGAACGATGTGGCAAAGTTATTGGGACTCTTGAAGCCTGTGAGGTCAGCGACTTCCGCCACACTCATGTGCTTCTCTTTAAGCAGCTTGGCGGCTTGCTGAAGCCTTACATTACGGATGAAGTCACGGGGCGACTGGTTAGTAAGCTCTTTAAGCTTGCGGTGCAGGTGCACACGGCTTAATCCCACTTCCTGCGCCAGCATTTCCACCGTTATGTCAGGGTTGCTCAGGTTCTTGTTTATTACCTTCATCACTCGTGCTATGAGCTTGTCGTCGCCTGATGAAGCGTCGATTTCCTTCATGTGCTCCTTGGGCGACTGCGTACCGTTGTAGATGTTCTTAAGGCGGCGGTTGTTACGGACAAGATTATCGATTTTAGAACGAAGTATCTTTATATTGAAGGGTTTGGTCATGTAAGCGTCAGCACCCATGTCGAGACCTTTTATCATGTCCTCGTCACGAGTCTTGGCGGTGAGGAGGATTACCGGGATGTGGTTGAGATTAAGATTCTGTTTAACCCTGCGAGTCAACTCTTTACCGTCGATTTCCGGCATCATGACATCGGATACTATCACGTCGATGCTGTTGCCGTTCTGGGCAAGAAGTTCAAGAGCTTCTTTTCCGTTGGTGCAAGCTATGGTTTTATACTTGGACGATAATTCGTTCTGGAGGTAAGTGCGTATCTCCCCGTCATCCTCCACGATAAGAATCGTTTCGCCCCGTGAACGTTGCACGTCGTCAGCGTAATTTTCATTTATCAAGGCTGTTAATGTATCGGCTTCCGACACTATGGGCTGCTGTACATTTTCTTCCTCAGTGGCTTCGTATTTCTCATCCTGTGATAGGTGGTCGTCGCCCTGCGGAATAATGATACGGAACACGGAGCCTTTACCAGCCTCAGTGTTGTCGTGCACCGAGAGTTCGCCGTGGTGAAGACGTACCAGCGAATGGGTAAGGTGAAGACCTACGCCTGTTCCTCCGGTGTGAGAGTTTCTCACCTGGTAGAAACGCTGGAATATTTTCTCGCGTTCCGAAGGCGCGATTCCTATACCGGTGTCGGCAACGGTTATCTCGATGTAGTCATGCAACGGTCCTTCCACTTCAGGATTGGTGCCTTCACTGATGTTAATGTCGATTTTGCCGCCCTCAGGAGTATACTTCAAGGCATTGGAAAGCAGATTCATGAGTATCTTGTCGAAGTTGGACGGGTCAACCCATGCTTTTATGTGCTCTTTACCGTCGGCATGGAACTGCAGCGATATATTCTTCTGGTTGGCTGTAGGAAGAAAAGTGTCGCGCAGGTCGTTTATGAAAGGCACAAGCATAACCTCTTTCATAGCCAGGTGCATCTGGTTACGGTCAATCTTACGGATGTCCATCAGTTCATTGATAAGCCTGAGGATGCGGTTGGCGTTGCGGTTTATTATATTGTATTCTCTTCTGCGGTCCTCATCGGTGTCGGTTTCAAGCAGTTTTCGGAGCGGACTCATTACGAGAGTAAGCGGCGTACGTATCTCATGGGAGATGTTGATGAAGAACTGCAGTTTTGCCTCGTTAAGTTCTTTCTGATGTTTTTCTTCCATGTTACGTTTCTTGTCCTCGGCATTGCGGTGAAGTTTCCACACAAGGAACAGTATGCAGCCTATGATGAATACCGTGAAAATCAGGTGAGCAAGCCAGGTGTCCCACCACGGGTGGGCGATGTCGATAGTGAATTCGCGTTCCTTCGACTCCACTCCGTTGTCGATGGCTTTCACCGTAAGCTTATGTTTGCCGGGCGACAGTTCGGAGAAGTTTACGGTGTTTGTGCCGAAGGGGAGGACAGTCCAGTCATCGTTGTCAAGACGGTAGCAGAACACCACCGATTGCGGGCGGTAAAGTTCCTGCGTGCTGAATTCGATGGAGAATGAATTGTCATTATGGGCGAAGTGGAATGACTCGGCTTCGTGTATATCAGTGTCTATTATGTTACGTGAACCTGATTTAGTGCCGTTTTTCACCGGATTGCCGTGAAGGAAGAGGTCATTGATGCGTATGTTCCAGGTTCGTCCCGGCGATTCTATTTCAGAGGGGTCAAAATAGGTTATGCCGTTGGTGCCTCCGAAGAACAATATGCCTTCGCGGCTTTTCAGAACGGCTCCCTTGTAGAACTCATTGCCTTGCAGACCGTCGTTGACGAAGAAGTTTATAAACTTGTTGTCCTTCTTGGGGTAATAGGACAATCCGGAATTAGAGCTTAACCATAAATCACCGTTCACGTCCTCGATTCCGTAGATGGTATTGCTTGGCAGTCCGTTCTCGGTGGTGAAAGTAACTGACGATTTTTTCTCAGGGTCAAACTTTAGAAGTCCTTGCGAAGTACCCAGCCATAGGGAGCCGTCGTCAGATGACTCATGGATATTATGTACTATTATATCGGGAACGACAAGTTCCACATCAAACTTGTTAAGGCTTATTTTGTAAAGTCCGCTGTAGGTGCCGGCAAATATGGCATTCCGCTCGGGGGAGTAGTGAAGCGACGCTATCCAGTTGCACCCTTTTCCCACAAGTTCCTCTATATCCGACATGTGTTTTGCCTTCCTGTCGGCATAATTGTACCGGAACAGACCGTTGCCCATGGTGGCGATGTAAATATTGTCGTTTTTATCCTCAGCGAAGCCGAATACATTCTCGGAGCCAAGCCCGTTGCTTATATCGGATTTTAGCGGCACTGAAGTATATACACCTGTGGATCCATCAATGACACCGGCACCATTGGTGTAGGAACCCACCCATATGTTGTCCTTGGAGTCAATGAACAGATTCATTATTACCGGCGGAATATTATCGCCATAATAATGCTTTTTCTGCCTTAGATAAGGGTCAAGGAGGTATATTCCGTCATTGTCAGTTCCCACCCACAGATTGCCTTTTGAGTCGTCGGCGATTGATGTGATGCAGCTTGAGCCTATCACGTTGTTCACGAATGACTTCTCGCCGATGTATTTAAATGAGTTAGACTCCGGGGGCACCACTAAAAGTCCTTTCTGAAAGATTGTGATCCACATGTTGTCGCACTTGTCTTTCACCACATGATGGGTTTTCAGGCGGCGGAAGTCAAGATTGGAGTTACTGAATGTATAGGTGGAGAAAGTGTTGTCCGACGCATCGTAGAGTTTAATGCCTTTTCCATCGGTTGCAATGACTATATCGCCGTTGTCAAGAACCAGGAAGTCGAGAATATTCAATGGCTCCGAATCCTTATAAAGATGGATGAATTCATCTTTTCCCGGTTCGTAACGCCACAGTCCGCTACGGTTGGTGCCTAAATATAAAGTTCCTTTATTGTCCAGCGTGAGTGCCTGGATGCGTGAATCGCCTTCCTTGCCGAAATAGCTTTTCTTCTCGCCGTCAGGCGAGAGGCGTGTTAGATTATTGTCATTCGATATCCATAGGTTGCCGTCGTTGTCCTCGATAGCTTTATTGGTCATTCCCAATTCAGGATACACCGGGGTGAGCTTTAGGGAGTTGGGGTCATCCTCCAGCTTCATGATGCGGTTGCCGAAACACCACACTTCTCCGTTTTTGCGCTGGATGATTTTGTTGATTCCGTCATGGAACATTTTCCCGTTCTCGGTAGCGAGATTGAATTTTCCGGTTGCCTGGTCGTAGGCTTGAAGTCCCATGTAGGTACCTATGAGCAGTCGCCCGTATTTATCTTCAAGGATGGTGCTGATGAAGTTGCTCTGGATGCTTGTGGAGTCACCGGGAATGTTTTTGTGGATAATGAATTTATTTCCGTCGAAGCTGTTAAGCCCGTCCTCGGTGCCTATCCACAGGATTCCTTTGCTGTCAAGATATAATGATTTGAACAGAGTGCTTGACAATCCGTCGTCAAGGGTGAATAAGTGGGGACTCTGTGCCGATGCGAAAAATGCGCACATCAGCATGTATATGATTGATATTAATTTAAGAGCATTACGATGCATAGCAATATATGGTTTTAGGGTGTAAAGATACGAAAAAATCCGCTCAATTAAAAAATTGTCCATGTTATTGTGGAGTTATTATGGAATATTGGCGATACACCTCCCAATAAACAAAAAAAATTGATTGTCATCTCGACAACCAATCTTAGTTAACCTTAAATCTAATACCATGAAAAACACATTGCAAAGTTAGGCATTCTTGATAAACTGCACAAGTGTATTTAAGAAAAATGTCATATATTTAACTTTTTTATAGACTTATTGCCAATGATAGGTAGAAATAGTGTCATTTTGAGATAAAAAAAGCGAGGACTACAACAAGATGAGTCCTCGCTAAAAGTTTTATAGTAGATAAATTACTATATCAAAGAATGTCCTGTCATGTCGGCAGGCTGGGGAAGTCCCATGATGGAGAGGATGGTGGGAGCTACGTCAGCAAGCTTTCCTGATTCCACCTTTGCGTCCTTATTGGACGTCACGTAAACGATGGGCACAGGGTTGAGCGAGTGGGCGGTGTTGGGAGTTCCGTCGGGGTTGACCGCATTGTCGGCATTGCCGTGGTCAGCGATTATGATTACTTCATAATCAGCTTCTTTTGCCGCTTCAACAGTATCCTTTACGCATTCGTCGAGAGCTTTTACAGCTTTTTCGATAGCTTCGTACACTCCGGTGTGACCTACCATGTCGCCGTTGGCGTAATTCACTACTATGAAATCGTACTCTTGGCTCTTGATAGCTTCCACGAGTTTGTCTTTCACTTCGTAAGCGCTCATTTCAGGCTTAAGGTCGTAAGTTGCTACTTTGGGGGATGCCACGAGTATACGTTCTTCGCCTTCATAAGGCTCTTCGCGTCCGCCGTTGAAGAAGAATGTCACATGGGCATATTTCTCGGTTTCGGCTATGTGTAGCTGCTTCTTGTTGAGCGACGACAGATATTCGCCAAGTGTGTTCTGTACATTCTCCTTGTTGAAAAGAATGTGCACACCCTTGAATGAATCATCGTAAGGAGTCATGCAGAAGTATTGCAGTCCGGGGATAGTCTTCATTCCGGCTTCCGGCATGTCGTGCTGAGTAAGAACAGTGGTCAACTCTTTGGCGCGGTCATTACGGTAATTGAAGAATATCACAGCGTCGTCAGCCTTGATGGTGCCGTCGACATTGGCGTTTACTATCGGTTTGATGAATTCATCGGTCACTCCTTCGTTGTAGGATTCCTGCACGGCTTCCACCATGTCAGTGGCTTTCTTTCCTTCGCCGTTCACAAGAAGGTCATAGGCGATTTTCACGCGGTCCCAACGTTTGTCACGGTCCATGGCGTAATAACGGCCTATGATGGAAGCTACCTTTCCGGCTGACTTGGCGCAGTGATTCTGAAGCTCCTCGATGAATCCTTTTCCGCTCTTGGGGTCAGTGTCACGTCCGTCCATGAAGCAGTGGATGTAAACTTTCTCCAGTCCGTGGCTTTTTGCTATGTCGCAGAGGGCATAGAGATGGTCGAGCGATGAGTGCACACCTCCATTGGAAGTCAGTCCCATGAAGTGAATAGCTTTGCCGTGTTCCTTAGCGTAGCTGAACGCGTTGATGATTTCGGGGTTCTTGAGTATGGAACCGTCCTGGCAAGCCTTGTTTATTTTCACAAGGTCCTGGTATACAACACGTCCTGCGCCTATGTTGAGGTGACCTACTTCGGAGTTACCCATCTGTCCGTCGGGCAATCCCACGTTCTCGCCGCTTGCCTGCAGTGAAGCGTTGGGGTAGGTTTTGATAAGATAGTCCCAGTAAGGGGTGGGGGTGGAGAATATAACGTCACTCTTGGTGTGGTTTCCTATTCCCCAGCCGTCCAAAATCATTAGAAGAGCTTTTTTTGCCATTTTCTATTTCTATTTTCGGGTTAATGTATATTCCTTTTGTTAGTATGTGATTATCGTGGATGCTTATTGACCTCCTTGAAAATCACTGCAAAATTACAAAATAATCGTCAAATTTCCGAATAGAGATTAAAAGGAATATGACATACCGAAAGCAAGTGACCAGGCATGGACTTTATAGTCGGCAGTGAAAGTGCGTGTGGGGTCGGCTCCCAGGGTCTTTGCCAATAGGTCATCGTAAGTGCATTTTGCCCCGTCTTTACCCATTCCGGCTACGTAAAGCGCCGACAGGTCAATGGAAAGAGCGGGCAATGGACGGAATGAGAATCCGAGAGAGGGTTCGAGCTTTGTCATGCCGGGAGTCTCGGGGTTGTAGTGGTTGATGTCAACCGGCGAGAGGTCGACAATGAAGCCTGCGCGAAGATCGAAGCGGCGTGTAAGCTCATATTTGCCTCCGAGGCGGAACGCCCATGCGTTGTGATAGTTCTTGGTGAGGTGTTGGTTGTAGGGAACAAGTTTTTCGTCAAGGAATTGTATATTCAAGTCCTTGTAGGTCTTCCAGTTGGTGAACTGAGCGTCAAATGCAAGCAGGAGTTTCTCGACAGGGGTGTAGGAGGCACCGAATGTGATTACTGCCGGCATGGGCATAGATGCCGAGAAGTTGGCTGAGTTTAGAATGTCAAGGGAGCTTCCGAGCACCTTCTGTGCTATCTCATTGGCGTAGTTGAGCGATGCTGTTCCTGATTTTACCTTCATGGTCATCTTGGAACGGAAGTTGGCTCCTACGGTCACTTTCGATGATACGTCGTACATCACTCCCGCATTCACGCCCCATGCCACATCGGCGGTTCCGTTGAGGTTGACTGAAGCCGGTGTAGTGTTGCCAAACCGGTATTCCTGTCCCATCATGGCAAGCATTTTGTCAAGTGTTCCCGGAACGACAAGACCTTTATAGAGGTCCACGCTTCCCCATGACATCATCAAGGCAGCTCCCACTGACAGCTTCGGGGTGATACGCCATGACACAGTGGGCTGAATGGTATAGGTGGCAAGGTTCACTTTCTGGTTGAGCACGGCTCCCGGCCAGTTTTCGCCCCAGTTTATGCTACTGCCGTAAGGAGTGTATACTGCAATACCCGCTTTGAGGTTGTCGTAGATGTTGAATCCGGCAGTAACCATGAGGGGAGTGCTCGTTTTGTTATCGGTTTCGTACCAGTTACCATCGATTTTTGCCTTTGCTGTGGGACTTACGCCGTTGATTGAACCGCTTATGTCCAGCGTCTTGTCCATAAATGCCATTCCGGCGGGGTTGAAATACATGCTTTCCGACCCTAATTTCTGCGATACTCCGGTATGCGCCATTCCGCCTTGTTTGGCGCTGAGGGTGTTCACTTGATAGCCTTCGGCATATCCTGTCAGGACGGCTGAAAGCGTCATTATCGACACAATAATCTTTTTCATTGTTCTTGAACTTTTAATATTATGGTGACCGTCAGGTGATGCGTGCCCACACTGATTGCCACCTTTAGTGTTATAATTCAGGGCACAAAGGTACAACAATATTATGAAACCGCAAAATCGAACAATTTTTAGGGAATAATGAATAATTTTTCCACTGTGGCAAATATTTTGTAACTTTACGCCTTTAAGAGTGGATAAATGTCGAAGACAACTTTAAAGAAACTACTTCAGGAACTTGACAAGGAGCAGATAGCACAGGTGCTTCTTGACTTGTACGATGCCCGTAAGGATGCACGGGAATATCTTGAATATTTTGTGGATCCTGATGAAAATGCCATGTTTGAAAAATACCGTGGAATCATAACTAAAGAGTTTTTACCTGCGAAGGGGAGAGCCAAGGGGCGTACCTCGGTGTGCAAGCGTGCTGTAAAGGATTTCACTTTGCTTCATCCGTCGCCGAGGCTGATAGCCGAACTGAAAATGTACCTTGTGGAGATGATATTGTCCTATGCCGTGAGGATGAGGTCGTGGGTTAAAGAGTCGCATGAGAACACATTGTTTGCTGTGTTTGAGGAGATGCTCGACTATATGTCGCTTAATGACTTGCTTGTGGGCTTTGAACCCCGTATAGAGCGGGTGATTAATACCGCCAAGGGACTCCGTGGACCTATAAGGACTCGCACTCTCGAAATATTCGAGTCGTTTTGCGACAGTGTGAAGCGTGACGAATTTTTTGCCGGCAGGAAGTGATAAGTGGGTAAATGTTAAAGCATTAAGTTAATTTGCTTTTATTAATATAAAAAGCGGCGATACACTGTGTTTTTTAAAGTCTTTTATGGCTTTTAACTTCTTCGGGAGCGTCTATAACGCCCTGTGGATTGTTATTATTAATGAAAACAGTGATATTACCCGCTTTTTCACATCCCTCGTCCTCTCAATCGGGCAGTGATGCTAAATTGAGGGGCTCTCATAAATAAATAGTTGAAACGTGGAAACGGTTTCTGATTGCAATCAGAAACCGTTTCTTTGTGTCGGCATATGTGCGTTTTTGGCATATTATATAGAGGAATATGTAAATGGGGTATAAAATTCCGCTAAATATATAAGCGGGTACTGCGGCAAAAAGTATTATCTTTGCAGTAAATTGAATTTCACATTATGAACAGACTGAAACTATTTCTTGTATCGGCTATTTTGGCTGTCCCGGCTATGGGGATAGCGCAAAGTAAAGCATCGGATGTTTATTTCACTAAAGAAATTACTCCGGAAGCTCTTGTTAAGATATATAAAGCCCTTGGGGTTACTCCCACCGGCAAAGTAGCGGTAAAAATCAGCACCGGGGAGTCCTCGCAGTCCAATCATCTGCGTCCCGAATTGATAAAGGACCTTGTGCAGGAAGTGAACGGAACTCTTGTGGAGTGCAACACCGCGAAGCCACTCCTATGCTCTGGTTCTNNAGGTTCACCGCCGCGCCATCGAGCAGCGAGGCTACGACAAGATAGCCAAAGTGGACATTATGGATGAATTCGGCGACATGGAGATTCCGGTAGTGGACACGACCCACATCAAGTGTGACATAGTGGGAAAGAATCTCGCCAATTACGATTACATGGTGAACCTCGCCCATTTCAAAGGTCATGCCATGGGCGGTTTCGGGGGAGTGCTCAAGAACCAGAGCATAGGAGTGGCTTCAGCCGACGGCAAGGCGTATATCCACACAGCCGGAGCTTACCGTGATGTAGCCCATGCTTTCAGAAATCCCCACGGACAGGATGCTTTCCTTGAGTCGATGGCTGCGGCTGCCCAGGCTGTGCACAACTATTTTGACGGGAAAGTGATTTATATTAATGTAATGAACAATCTCTCCATCGACTGTGACTGTGACGGGCATCCCCATGCTCCCGAAATGCAGGATATAGGCATACTTGCGTCGCTTGATCCTGTGGCGCTCGACAAGGCTTGCCTTGACCTGGTGTTTAACCACGAGTCGAAGCCGGGCGACAACAGCACTCCGCTCATCGAACGCATCAACAAGCTTCACGGTACCCACATAGTGGACCATGCCGAGAAGATAGGTCTCGGAACGATGCAGTACAATCTCATAGACCTTGACAAGTAAAACGGTTTACAACCGTGGAAATGAAAAGGAACGCAGTAATGCGCTCTTTTTTTAATCGTCCAGTTTCACCGATTTAAATTGTCCGAGCAGATTGAATTTCAGTTCCACTCCGTCCGACAGCTTTATTTCGTAGCCGGAACTTTTCTTTTGTATCTTCACGATCTTAACGTCAGTGAAATTTTTGGACACATAGTTGCGGATGGGCTTCATTATCAGTCCTGACGGCACGGCACGGTTTTTGCAGTCCACCGAGGTCCATTTGCCGGAGTTGTTGAATTCAATTTTTGTTCCGTTCACAAGCCTTACATCGTAGTCGGTCTTTTTCAGCAGATGCTTGTCGACTTTTATCATCCCTATCTTTGCTTTAGGGAAATGCTCTTTAAGCATGGCTTGCGCGGTTTCGGGCAGCGCGTCACGATTGATTGTGTACTTGTCGGCGCGGGCTATTCCTATCGAAACCACCATCAACGCCAATAACATAATTATCTTTTTCATATTAAGTATTTTTTATAGGTGTTTAATTATAACAAATCCTCTGCCTATTTGGATTTTTGCTATATTTGCATGGCGGTCGTGAACAACCCATGGCTATGCCATTGTTAAAAATGATGATATTAAAGTGAATTATGAACGCGAAGAATATTTATCTTGCAGGAGGATGCTTCTGGGGAACCGAGCATTTCATGGGGCTTATTCCGGGTGTTACAAGCACCGAAGTGGGATACGCCAACAGCGTGGTGCCTAATCCGTCTTATAAACAGGTGTGTTCGGGCGCGACCAATGCGGCGGAAACCGTAAGGGTGACTTACGATCCGGATTCAGTTGACCTCAACACTCTTCTTGAGCTTTATTTTAAGACCATAGACCCCACGAGCCTTAACCGTCAAGGCGGCGACCGCGGCACACAGTACCGCACGGGCATATATTATACTGACTCTCTTGACCTGCCTGTAATAAAGAAGGCTGTAGAAGAATTGCAGAAGCGATATTCCCGCCCGGTGGTAATAGAGGTGATGCCGCTGACTAACTTTTACGATGCCGAGGACTACCACCAGGACTATCTCGACAAGAACCCCGGCGGATACTGCCACATCGACCCTTCATTGTTCGAGTTGGCTCGAAATGGAGGGAAAAGCGTCAGGGATTCCAAGCCTTCCGACGCGGAACCGCAGTGATAACTGCTTGACAGGCAGTTACAGGAACATAGTAGCCAGAACGTACAAGGCGTGCGCCACTATGGCA
>DAAL01000193.1 GCA_001701065.1 Bacteroidales bacterium GP4 | reverse complement strand
GTACGGGCGAGAACCCGAAGAGTCCACTGATGTGGACCTCACTGACAAAGGCAGAGAGGAAGCTAAAGAAGCCGGCAAAAAATTGCTTAAAGCAAATATATTGCCCAACTACTTTTTCACCTCTTATCTTAAAAGGGCGATACACACCCTTGAGATTGCGGCTGATGCCATGGATCGGTCATGGGTGCCGGTGATTAAGGACTGGCATCTGAATGAACGGCATTACGGTGCGCTCCAAGGGCTGAACAAAGCCGAGACTGCGGCGCGGTACGGCGACGAACAAGTGCACATATGGCGACGCAGCTACGACGTGCAGCCGCCGGCGTTGACGCTCGACGACACGCGCTATCCGGGCAACGAGGCAAAATACGCTCCCCTCTCCTACGATGAACTGCCGCTGACCGAGTCGCTGAAGGACACCATTGAGAGAGTGAATCCTTGTTGGGAAGAACTCATAGCCCCGAAACTTAGGCTTTACGACACCGTGCTGATAGCCGCCCACGGCAATAGCCTTAGAGCACTTGCCATGATGCTTCAGCATCTTTCGCCGAAAGAGATAGTATCGGTGGAGATATCCACGGGAAGCCCGTGGATATTTGAACTCGACGACCATTTCAGCGTAATCAACCAGTATTATCTGTAACTTCACAAAAAAAGGATGTGCTCATTTTCAGGCACATCCTTTTTATAACTATCCACTATAGTTAGACACCTGCTGTTTACAGTTTGGTGCCTGACTTTTTTAGTTAAAGGCTTATTTCTTATAGTTGGCTATTTTTGCGATACGTTGTGATATCTCATTGTTTTCCATCACGCCGCGCAATGCTTCCGAGCCTTTGCCTATAGAGAACACCGGCACAGCTGCGCTTGAATGCGCTCCGGTGGTCCATCCGAGGCGTGAGCTTTCGTTGAGAATCTTTATGGCGGTGACAGCTATAAGCTCGTCAGTGAAATACTCGCTCTTGACATCGGTTTTCTTTCCGGAAATGGTTCTGACGTAAGCCTGAGCAAGGCGTTCAAGCTGGCGTTCTGACACCGGGACGATATCGAACAGTCCCAAGTTCTCCTTAAGAATCTCTTTCATCTTTTCAAATGTAAACTCCTGGTCCTTGTCATTCAATGCCTTAAGGATAATCTGAGTGAGCTTGGTCTGTGAGCAGCGTTGTCCGTCGATGCGGTGGAAGCGTGTGGAATAGTCGCTGTTGCCAAGTGCAAGACCGCCGGTTTCATGGTCGGCAGAAACTACAATCAAAGTCTCCTTGGGATGACGCTTATAGAACTCATATGCCACCTTGATGGCATCGTCGAAATCCTTCACCTCGGTAAGAGCCGTAGCGCCGTCGTTGCCGTGACAAGCCCAGTCAATCTGACCCCCTTCTACCATTAGGAAGAATCCTTTGTTCTTGCCTTTCTTTTCGAGGAAGTCAATTGCAGCTTCGGTGATCTGAGGAAGCGTGAGGTCCGATTCCTCCCGGTCGATGGCATAAGGCAATGCGCCCGCTTTCATATCATTTTGGGTCAAAATCACTTTGTCATGCTTCTTTCCGTGGTTTTTGTACTGGTCATAGCCGTTTATCACCGTGTAGCCTTTGTCCTGCACTATCTCAAGAAGGTCCTGTTGGTCGCCTTTCTTACCTTTGGGATGCTGGAACCAGGCTCCGCCGAAAAAGTCGAAATCGGATTCACTCAGTTGCTTTCCTATCTCGTAGTACATACCGCGGTCAGGCACATGAGCATAAAACACAGCCGGAGTGGCATGGTCGATGCTTACGCTGGTGATTACGCCCACAGCTTTACCCCTCTCCTTAGCCATCTCGGCAAGGGTCTCTAACGGTTTTACTCGTGCGGAGTCCATACTGATGACACCGTTGCAAGTTTTTTCAAGACTACTTAAAGCAGTGCCGCCGGCTGCGGAATCGGTAATACCGCTGTTCTTAGAATAGGTGTGAGACAGCCCCACATTCGGGAACTGAGTCATGGTCAATGCTTCGCGCCCATGGTCCGAAGTCAATGAGCCAAGATAACGCTCGGTTGCAAACACTTGATTGACACCCATTCCATCGCCAATCATCAGAAATACATACTTAATGTCATCGGCATGTAACGCAAAAGCCGTGACAATGAGGGCAAGTAAAAGATTAAATCTTCTCATGTGATTCAATACGATATATTATTAAGATTAATGTCGTTGTTAACTAAACGTATTCAAAGCTACTGACAATTATTCTCCCCACCAAATATTTTCCTGACTTTTTTAGAAACTGTTCAAATTTTTCTTCAAGCTTTTAAACAATTTCTTCCTCCCAACCCCTCCAAAACCACAAGTTTTAAACTTTTAAGCAAGATTATTTGTAAGTGATATACAAACGTATTACATTTGTAATCTAAAAAATATTGTTATTATGGAAGCATCACCCAGAAAACCCATCATGTTCAGGTTGAAAGCCGACCTTGTTGACCGTCTTAAGATAGCCGCAAAACGTGAAAACCGTAGTCTTAACAACTACGTGGAATCAGTATTGATGGATGTCGTATATCATGAACCAAACGCCAAAACCCGTGCAGCAATCGAGGAAGCGCAGCGAGGAGAATATGCCGGAGTTATCGACATGACCTCTTTAGGGAGCATGATTAAATCACTTGAAGAATGAAAACCCTCCGCTTTTCCCACCAGTTCAAAAAAGACTTTAAACGTTACCGAAATAACCCGGCTAAAATAAGCAGTCTCAACAATATACTTACGCTATTGAAAGACGGAGAAGCTATTCCTTCCGAACATCACCCGCATGTACTGTCGGGACAATACAAAGGGTGCATGAAATGCCATATCGGACCGGATTTTCTTATTATCTGGAAAGATGAAACGTCCGATATAATATATCTTGTACGTCTTGGCTCTCACTCCGAATTATTCGACTAATCCTATCTCTAAAGCTCCTCCCGCAAAAGCCTGAAAAACGACAAGCAAAGCCGCCAACATCCACCATCGCTATTTCCCAACTTGAACTACAATCGCTTTTCCTTTTAAGCCAGACCATAAAATTAAACCGATTCTTTTACATGATATAATCATCAGGGCATATGGGGGAGTTTAGTCAAACTGTACCCGTAAATAAATTTGTAACCATGAATAAATCTTTACCCGTGAAAATATGTACTCGTGAATAAATCTGTACCCATTAATATAAATAAATTTATGTCTGTTTTCGTTTTGCTATTCTTGTTAAATTTGCGGCAATATTAATGGTAATAAAATTATGAAATTTAATTTTGCAAAAAGGATGTCCTCCATAAAGGCTTCCGAAATAAGAGAGATACTCAAAGTTACTGAGCATGAGGATATAATATCCTTTGCCGGAGGATTGCCTGCTCCTGAGCTTTTCCCTATAGAAGAAATTAATGAAATAACTCAGATAGTTTTGAAAGAAGCCGGGACAAAAGCACTTCAGTATACTACCACTGAAGGCTATTCTCCTTTACGTGAATGGATTTCTGAACGAATGAACCAGCGTTTGGGAACGACTCTTGATAAGGACAATATTTTAATAACTCACGGTTCTCAACAAGGGTTGGATTTATCAGGAAAAGTTTTCTTGGATGAAGGAGATGTCGTTTTGTGTGAAAGTCCTACCTATTTAGCCGCCATCAGTGCTTTTAAGGCTTACGGTTGTGATTTCATTGAAATCCCTACGGATGAGGATGGAATGGATATGGAGCGGTTAGAATATATCCTGAGGTGTACGAAAAATATAAAACTAATCTATGTAATACCCGATTTCCAAAATCCGACGGGTAAGACCTGGAGTCGTGAAAGGCGCAGAAAATTAGCTGAGTTATCATCCCGATTTGGAGTTATGGTAATCGAAGATAACCCATATGGGGAATTAAGATTTGACGGAATGTCTCTTCCCGCCATAAAATCATTCGATAATTGCGGTAATATCCTATGCACAGGAAGTTTCTCTAAAATTTTCTGTCCCGGTTTTAGAATTGGGTGGATTGCAGGCGATAAAGACATTATCCGAAAATACGTATTAGTTAAGCAAGGCACTGACTTGCAATGCAACACTATTGCTCAAATGACGATTCATGAATATCTAAAACGATATAATATAGACAATCATATTAAGAAAATAGTAGAGGTGTATAAACAACGTAGAGATGTCGCTATTAGATGTATAGAACGCTATTTCCCCGAAAATATAAAGTTTTCACATCCACAAGGCGGTCTATTTATCTGGGTAGAGCTTCCTGAAAATATCTCAGCTCGTGAAATTTTAGAAAAATGCCTTGAGAGAAAAATCGCTTTTGTGCCCGGTGGTTCGTTTTTCCCTGTTAAACACAAAGAGAATACATTTAGAATAAACTATTCAAATATGCCGCAGGATAAAATAGGAAAAGGCATTCAAATCATTGGCGAAGTCTTGAAGGAGCATTTAGAAACTGTTTAAAAGTTTCTAAATGGCAGATGCTTAGAGACATTTGAAGATAATGTCCCCTAACAATCTTAATCGTTCTTCGATGTAAGGAGTCCATTTTTGCCCATAGCTGAGACGCATACAGTTTCTATATTGATTCTGTAGAGTGAACATTCGTCCCGGGGCAATGCTTATCTTTTGCTGCATAGCTTTATAATACAGTTCGGTGGTGTCTATCCTTTGGTCCAATTCTATCCAAAGCATAAAGCCACCTTGCGGAGCTATGATTTTAGTGTTTGCCGGAAAATATTCCATTACGGATTGGACAAAATGAGAGCTATTCACATATAATTCATAACGTAATTTGCGCAGATGGTTTTCATATCTGCCATTCTCCATAAAATTGGCTATAGCTTCTTGGTTAAGGGAGGGGGTAGAAATTATACTTATATTTTTTTGACGGATCACCTTGTCTTTAAATTTGCCGGGAGCAATCCAACCCACCCTATATCCAGGAGCCAATGTCTTGGACACACCGCCGCACCATAGCACAAGACCCTTGTCATCAAAAGCTTTACATGGTTTAGGTCGTGAAGAGCCAAAGAATATATCGCCGTAAAGATCATCTTCAATCAATGGAATGTCATATTCTGCCAGCATTCCCACAATTGCCTTTTTGTGTTCATCAGGCATACAGCTACCCATCGGGTTGTTGAAATTACTTATGAGAAAACACGCATTTATTTGTGGCAGAACCTTTTTTAATGCTTCGGGTTCAATACCGGTGACAGGATTTGTAGGTAATTCTAACACATGAAGTCCCAAGCTCTTAGCTAATTGCAGTATGCCAAAATACACAGGACTTTCCACAGCAATTGTGTCACCCCTTTTTGTCGTTACCGACAGTGCTAATTCAATTGCATTAGTTACTCCGGCAGTGGTCACAATATCGTCTTCCGTCAAATTACCATTCCAACTATAGGTAAAAAGGGCTGCATATTTCCGCAATTTAACGTTTCCTTGGGTTTCATCATAGCGAGTCCCATTGCCCGGAAGTGAACGCATGGCTCGTATAAGCTCTTTGTTTAATTTCGCTATAGGCAACAAAACATCTTCCGGCATACCTAATGAAAAACGAGTGATAGATTTGTCGCCTATCTCTAAGGAACTGTATACTTCGCCTATTAGGTCAGTGACTTCTGTGTCGCCTGACTTCATGGATGGTCGGGTAGTTTCCGGGGCTGATAGATGTATTGGTCGGTAATTGACAAAATATCCCGATTTTGGTCGGGTTATAACATAGCCATTCTTTTCAAGTTCGTAATATGCTTGAATCGCGGTATTTAAACTCACTCCATTTTCATTGCTTAGAGCACGTAAAGATGGTAGTTTTTCACCCGTTTTCCATACTCCTTTTTTGATTTGTTGAGCGATTGATTTTGCTATTTCCTTATATAATATCTGTCCCTTCATGCGCCGCTGTCAGTATTTCGCAAAGTTACAAAAAATTAAATCATTATCCCGCTAATGTCCTAAATAAACTTGTCCGGCAAAGCCATTGACGCTAAAAAAAATTTGCACAATTCATTTTTAATGCTTAACTTTGCACCGCTAAGATGAAAAACACCTTAGCTTAGATATGAGAACATTTCTTTAGGAAGGGTGGGTGAGTGGCTGAAACCACCAGTT
>DAAL01000042.1 GCA_001701065.1 Bacteroidales bacterium GP4 | reverse complement strand
CTTTTCGTGCTTTTCGCGACTGCAGGTGCTGCAGCGGGCTTAGCCGGCATACCGGGTTTCGGAGCCGGGTCATTAGGCTGTTCCGGCAGATAGTTAAGTTGCTTCACAAGCTTGCTGCGGGTGAACACAGCCTGT
The DNA here is from genome assembly GCA_001701065.1 of Bacteroidales bacterium GP4. Lineage (GTDB taxonomy): Bacteria > Bacteroidota > Bacteroidia > Bacteroidales > Muribaculaceae > Muribaculum. The sequence goes on along the minus strand of DAAL01000042.1, from coordinate 19,537 downwards.
TCAAAGTCATTAGAAAACTCAATAGCGTCGAAAGGACAAGTAGTCACACACAACTCGCAGAAAGTACAGCTTCCGAGGTCGTACAGATACTTGTCAAGTTTACGCTTCTTTTTGCCGTCAGGCATATCCACCATCTTAGTGGTCACGGTGATAGTTCCGTTGGGGCAATTACGTTGGCAAGTGCCACAAGCGGTACAGCGGTTACGTCCATCCTCCTCGTAGATAAACTTCAGAACGGCACGGAAACGCGGAGCTGCATATTCTATCGTGTCACGATGATCAGGATACTCTTCGGTCACTTTCGGAGTGAAAAATTCCTTTCCGGTCACCCCCATCCCTTTTAAGAGACTTGCAATGCCGGTTCCCAATGATGAGAAATACTCTTTTACACTGCCCATAGATATTGATTCGGTCTATTTTTTAGTTTATATTTAAATTCATTATCTGATTTGTCCACCCAGTATATCAAGAAGCTCCAAGGTGATAGCCTGTTGTCGGAGCTTATTGTATTCAAGCTGGAGCTGGTCAAGAAGTTTCTTCGCATTATCGTTGGCGCCTTGCATAGCCATCACCCTCGCCGCCTGCTCGGAAGCCTGGTTCTCAATGAACACTTCCTGCATCACCGAAAGGATGAGCAAGGGGAGCACAGCATTGAAGATAGTGTTGGCATCAGGCTCGAATATGTAAGGACGGCACTGCGGCTTGATGGAAGCATCGTTCAGAGTCTGCTGCGCCACAGGGAGCAACTGCTCGGTTGTAAGCACCTGACGGCTCACACTGTGATAGTGCATGTAGACTATATCAAGACGGTCAATCTCACCGTCAAGGAACTGGCGTTGCAATTCGGAGGTGAACTGCTTTATTCCGTCGCCGGTGCTCTTGGAGTTAACGCTCTCCTGAACCACGGTAATGTTACCGCCGGCGAGCGTCCTCACAGCCTTCAGCATCTTCACTCCCACAGGATGAATAGTGAAGTTAACGTCATGACCATATTTCTCGCGGGTAGCATGAATAGTCTGCACAAGTCCTTTGAACACATTAATATTATAGGCACCGCACAAACCGTCATCCGACCCGAACACCACAATTCCCACACGCTTCACTTCGCGGGCTTCGATAAGAGGAGAAGAAAATTCAGCATCAGCCGAAAGCAGATTGTCCATAATAGCTTGAATCTGCCCACGGAAAGGATACAACCGTTTCAACGACTGCTCCGCCTTGTGCATCTTGGCTGAAGAAATCATCTTCATGGCTCCTGTAATCTTCTCGGAAGATTTTACAGAACCGATTCGTCCTTTAAGTTCGCGTAGTGTTGCCATATTTAAATGTTATTTATATCGGCTTGTAATCTCTTGAGCGCTTGTTGTGAGCTTATCGATAACATCGTCGGTAAGCTTTCCGCTCCTAATTACATCAAGAACTTCTTTTTGATATTTAGCGTGAAGCAGCTGGAGGAATAACTTCTCGAATTCAGCCACCTTGTCGACAGGCACATTTTCGAGCAATCCGCGTGTGCCGCAGAAAATCACAGCCACCTCATCCTCCACAGCCATAGGGCTATACTGAGGCTGAATGAGAAGACGCTCGTTTTTACGTCCCTTGTCTATCACACGTGCAGTCACAGGGTCGATATCGCCGCCGAACTTGGTGAATGACTCAAGCTCACGGTACTGCGCCTGGTCAATTTTCAGCGTACCTGCCACTTTCTTCATTGACTTAATCTGGGCATTACCACCCACACGTGACACTGATATACCCACATTGATAGCGGGACGCACGCCACGGTTGAAGAGAGCGGTTTCAAGGAATATCTGACCATCGGTGATTGAAATCACATTGGTGGGGATGTAAGCCGACACGTCACCGGCTTGGGTTTCGATGATAGGCAATGCAGTAAGCGAACCACCGCCTTTCACCTTGTCCTTAAGGACTTCCGGAAGGTCGTTCATGGCGGAAGCCACCTCCTGGTTATCGATAATCTTGGCGGCACGCTCCAATAGACGAGAGTGCAGATAGAATATATCGCCAGGATAAGCTTCACGTCCGGAAGGACGTTTTAGAATCAAAGAAATTTCACGATAGGACACTGCCTGTTTCGACAGGTCATCGTATACTATAAGCGCGTCACGACCGGTGTCACGGAAGTACTCCCCTATCGCCACGCCGGCAAATGGAGAATAGTAACGCATAGCCGCCGAGTCGGAAGCGTTGGCTGCGACTACCACGGTATAAGGCAGCGCTCCATGCTCACGGAGAGTCTGCACAGTGGCAGCCACCGATGAAGCTTTCTGACCTATAGCTACATAGATGCAGTACACCGGCTTGCCGGCTTCATAGTTGGCACGCTGGTTTATGATGGTGTCAATGGCGATGGCGGTCTTACCTATCTGGCGGTCACCAATGATAAGCTCACGCTGTCCACGGCCTATAGGCACCATAGAGTCCACAGCCTTGATACCTGTCTGCAACGGCTGGTTCACAGGCTGACGGAAAATAACCCCGGGAGCTTTTCGTTCGAGCGGCATATTGATAAGTTCGCCGGTGATAGGACCGGCACCGTCGATAGGCTCTCCGAGTATATTGATTACTCTTCCGAGAAGACCTTCTCCCACAGGGATAGAAGCAATCTCACCGGTGCGCTTAACCGTCATATTCTCTGTAACAGAGTCAGTGTTGTTAAGCAAAATCACACCGACATTGCTTTCTTCAAGGTTCATAGCGACACCCTTTACGCCGTTTTCAAACTCGACAAGCTCAGTAGCGCGCACATTGTCAAGTCCAAACACGTGAGCCACACCGTCGCCCACTTCCAATACGGTGCCCACTTCTTCAAAAGACACCTTATTATTGACGTTTTCGAGTTCCTGCTTTAATATTTCTGATATTTCGCTTGGATTGATCATTGAATTGTGTTATTTGCTTAAAAGGTTAAGACGCAATTGTTTAAGTTCTTTACTTACTGAAGCGTCAAGACGTTCGGAATTGATGTTTATGACGAAACCGCCTATCAATGCAGGGTCGATGGAGCGGGAAAACTCCATTTTGCCTCCGTTAAGATGTTTCTGCACCAGATTCTTCAGTCGCTTTAACTCTTCATCAGGGAGTTCCGACGCGGTAGTAAGCCCAACAAGATAAATGTTGTTAGCCTTACGGTAAATGTCAAGATAGGCGAGCGCTATCATCCGCATGAAGTCAATGCGCTTGTTTTTGTGCAGCAAAGCGATGAAGTCAGGGAAGCACTTGCTTGTCTTCGCGTCAAGTCCCGCAGCAGTCATAATAAGCCGGGTCTTATCGTCAGGCGACACAAACGGGTTGGCAATCGCCTCACACAGTGTAGGTTCGGAGACAAAAGAGCCACACAACACCTTCATCACATCATACATTTTTCCGTCCTCGCCCTTTTCGAGCGCAAACTGATAAAATGCTTTAGCATATCTGTGGGGAATAAGACCTTGATTCATATTTTACTAATTTTGAGTTTCGAGTTCGTCCAGTAAAGAGTTCACAAGCTTAGCCTGAGCTTTTTCATCACTGAGTTGTTTTTTGACAACCTTGGTAGCGATGTCGAGCGCAAAAGAACTCACTTCGTCCTTAAAACGAAGTTCAGCCTCCTTGCGTTCCTGCTCAATCGACACTTTAGCGGCATCCATCACCTTCTGAGCCTCCTTGGAAGCGGCGGCTCTTGCTTCTTCGATGATTTGGGTTTTCATGCGGTCAGCGTCGCGTAGCATTTCAGCCTGCTGTTTACGGGCTTCCTCAATATATTTATTAGCCTCCTCGCGAGCATGGTCAAGCTGCTCTTTGGCATTTTGAGCGTACTCCACACCCTTATCGATGAGGTCGGCGCGGTTTTCCACCATTTTGAGTATCGCAGGCCATCCCCACTTGGCAAGCACCAAGAAGAGGACCGCAAAAGCGATAAACATCCAGAAAACCAAGCCAATTTCAGGCGTGAACAGTTCCATTCGCTACAAAATTAGAGGAAGAAGGACAATACGCACACAATTACGGCAAAGAGCGCAACACCCTCGATAAGAGCGGCGATAACAATCATGTTACTACGGATGTCACCGGTAGCTTCAGGCTGACGTGCGATAGCTTCCATGGCTGACGCACCGATTTTACCGATACCGATACCGGCACCTATAGCTGCTATAGCTGCTCCAATACATGCACCAATGCCAAGAAGGCCGTCGATTGCTGCTAAAATCATTGCTAACATAATAGTAAGTTTTAAGAGTTTATATTTTTATTTGTTTGTTTTTACTGTTTGAGGTTCCGGGGTCGCGGGATGTTCTTTCTTCTCATGATGCCCATCCTCCTGCGCGAGTGAGATGAACAGTGTCGAAAGCATTGTGAACACATAAGCTTGGATAAAGCTTACAAGCACGTCGATCAACAACATGAATATTGAGAAGAGCAACGACACTACTGTTGTGGCTCCCAATGCAGCCGCCCCCATGGCTCCGAGGATGAATATCAACAATGTGAGCACAATCACGATGATGTGACCGCCCATCATGTTGGCAAACAGACGGACTGTGAGCGCAGCGGGCTTGGTGAACACTCCGAATATCTCGATGACCGGCATAATCGGGAGCGGGAACTTAAGCCACCAAGGCACATCCGGCCAGAATACCTCTTTCCAATAGTGCTTGGTTCCGAAAATGTTCACAATCAAGAATGTGAGCAAGGAAAGCACCAGAGTCACCGCAATGTTGCCGGTAAGATTGGCTCCGCCTGGGAATATCACGATAAGACCCAAGAGATTCATCACAAGGATGAAGAAGAACACGGTGAGAAGATAAGGCGCAAACTTGGGTGCCTTTGCACCAAGCGTAGGCTTTATAACACCGTCGTATATGAACATGATGAGAGCTTCCACCGCTCCACGGAACTTGCGGGGAGTCTTGTAGGTGCCGCGGCTATACCAAAGTGCCACACTAAGCACCATAAGAATCACAATAATAGCCGAAATGAACAGGGCAAGCACATTCTTGGTGATAGACAGGTCCAGAGGGCGGTATTCCACCATCTGAGTCTTACCGTCCACTACTTCAGGACGTTCGCCCACCAGCTTGTTGTGCCACTTGCTGTCCTTTCCGCCAAGCTTGAATCCCTCATATTCCTCGCCATGCTGAATACGGCTTGAGCTAAAACAATGCCATTTCCCGTCATAGCTCCTGACAATAACAGGTAGAGGGATGCGTATCTCATGGGAGAAAGGTACTTCCCACCCATATCCATCGCCAAGGTGCTCAAAGATAATCTCTTTAGGATTAACTTTGTGCTCTTCATTTTCCGTGATTGAATCGCGCGACTCGGTTGAAGCCGACGCAATCAACGTGGAAAACAGTAATGCCAACAGGAAAAATAATTGTTTCATATTCTAATATATGCACACTGATACTACATCTTTATCGACATCGACAATGCCGCCTTCCACCGGTATGCTCTCCTCATTACCGTCATGGGCATAAACGATGTTGCCCTTGACCAATGTTGACACAAGAGAAGCATGGTGGGGAAGCACCATGAATGTTCCTTCAGCGCCGGGAAGCGACACCTTGTCAGCTTCGCCCTGAAAGAGCACATCCTCAGCCGATATTATTTTTAGTATCATAATTCCTTTTTAGTTATTATTTTACTTCATCAAGCATCTTCTTGCCCTTCTCTATCGCTTCATCGATAGTGCCGACATTAAGGAATGCTTGTTCAGGATATTCATCCATCTCTCCGCTAAGAATCATCTTGAAGCCGCGGATAGTCTCGCTCAGCGGAACCATCACACCGGGAAGACCGGTGAACTGTTCAGCCACGAAGAACGGCTGGGAGAGGAATCGCTGGGCACGACGCGCACGAGCCACCACAAGTTTGTCCTCGTCGGAAAGCTCATCCACACCGAGGATGGCGATGATATCCTGCAAGTCGTTGTATTTCTGGAGAAGCTGCTTCACAGCCTGAGCCACATTGTAGTGCTCCTCGCCTATGATATGCGGGTCAAGAATACGCGAAGTGGATTCGAGCGGGTCTACTGCCGGATATATACCAAGCTCGGCAATCTTACGGCTCAACACTGTGGTTGCGTCCAAGAAACTGAAAGTGGTAGCCGGAGCAGGGTCAGTCAAGTCATCGGCGGGCACATAGATAGCCTGCACTGATGTGATTGAACCTTGCTTGGTGGAGGTGATACGTTCCTGAAGAGCACCCATTTCCGATGCAAGAGTAGGCTGATAACCCACAGCCGACGGCATACGTCCAAGAAGCGCCGACACCTCGGAACCTGCCTGGGTGAAACGGAATATATTGTCGATGAACAACAGAATCTCTTTACCGCCGCCGTCCTGGTCACGGAACTGTTCAGCCACGGTAAGACCGGAAAGAGCCACACGAAGACGTGCGCCCGGCGGTTCGTTCATCTGACCGAACACCAAAGTTGCCTGTGAGTTGGCGACATCCTGCATGTTCACGTCGGCAAGATTCCATTCGCCTTTCTCCATGCCTTCACGGAATTTGTCGCCGTACTTCATGACACCGCTCTCGATCATTTCACGCAGCAGGTCGTTACCCTCACGTGTACGTTCACCTACACCGGTGAACACCGAGAAACCGTTGTGTCCTTTAGCGATATTGTTGATAAGCTCCATGATAAGCACGGTCTTGCCCACACCGGCACCACCGAACAATCCGATTTTACCTCCCTTGCTGTAAGGCTCAAGCAAGTCAATCACCTTAATACCTGTGAACAGAATCTCGGTGCCTATGGTAAGGTCGTCGAAAGGAGGAGCAGGCTGGTGTATAGGTCTTAGATTATCGCGCTTAAGAGCCGGCAAGTGGTCAATGGCATTGCCTATCACATTAAGCAGTCGTCCTTTAACCTGATTCCCCGTGGGGACAGCGATTGGACGTTCCAGATTTTCGACCTTAATGCCGCGTTGTAGACCGTCGGTACTTTCCATAGCCACACAACGCACAGTGTCCTCACCAATGTGCTGTTCCACCTCAAGGATGAGTTCCGACCCGTCGCTCTTAGTGATTTTTAGCGCAGTGTAGATTGGTGGTATAGTGTTGTCTTTTCCTTCAAAGGTGACATCGACTACCGGGCCGATGACCTGAGAAACTATTCCGAATTTATCGCTCATCTGTTTAGAAAATCAGAGTTAATATATATTCAAAGTTAAACTTCCCGATTAGAAATGAAGTCCATAGACTATAACAATCACCATCAGCACAAGGTTTGCAAGGTTGATGGGAAGAAGGTATTTCCATTCGAGATGAAGCAGTTGGTCAATACGAAGACGGGGGAATGTCCACTTGAACCAAATGATTACAAATGAGAGCACTACCGCCTTGGCAATAAACCAAATGATTGACGGGATGAAGTCCATAACATGATTGAAACTTTCCCATCCGGGGATGTGCAGCGGCATCCAGCCTCCGAAGAACAGCAATGCAGCCACTCCCGACACGATGAACAGGTTGAGGTATTCAGCAAGATAGAAGAATCCGAAGTGGATACCTGAATACTCGGTGTGGTAACCGGCGGTCAACTCACTTTCAGCCTCGGGAAGGTCAAACGGACCACGGTTGGTCTCGGCTGTACCTGCTATGATGTAAATGATAAATGCTATTATTGCCGGGATGTGACCTGAAGCTATAAACCACAGGTCCTTCTGCGCCATGCAGATGTCAGTGACCGACATGGAACCGGCAAACGCCACCATGGTTATGACCGACAATCCTATTGACAACTCGTAGCTCACCATCTGGGCACCTGAACGCAACGCACCTATCAAGGTAAACTTATTGTTACTTGACCATCCGGCGAGAAGTATACCAAGCACTCCTATCGAGGACACTGCCACGAGGAAGAATATACCGATGTTGAAATCGATTATCTGAAGTCCGTTGCCCCACGGAAGCACCGCAAAACAGAGCATGGACGCAAGTATCACAAGATAAGGGGCCAAAGCGAAGAGGAACTTATCGATGTGATTAAGTGATATCAACTCCTTAATCAATATTTTAAACATATCGGCTACACTCTGCAGCACACCCATCGGACCTACTCTATTCGGACCAAGACGGCACTGGAAAGCCGCGCACACCTTACGTTCAAAGTAGATGTAAAACAACGCAAGAAGTGCGTATGCCAGAAGGAGCACAACTCCTATAAGCACACATTCGATAACGGTGGTTACCCAAGGGGCACAAAATCCGTTTAACCAGTTATTGAGCCAGTCGGCTCCTTTATTTAACTCGTACATAGCGTATATATCGTTACTTTTCGGTTATTCTATCGGTCAATGTCAGGCACAACGTAGTCGAGAGTACCTCCAATGGTAATCAAGTCGGCGATTTTGCCTCCGCAAGTGATGTGGTTGACAACACCGGCGAGGTTCATGCACGGCGAATTGAATTTAACACGCCAAGGAGTGTTGGCTCCGTTACTTTCAATGTAAACTCCGAATGCTCCGCGGCTTGCTTCCACTTGCTGGAACCAATGTCCTTCGGGGAGCTTGATGATTTTAGGCACCTTGGCGCAAATCTCGCCTTCGGGGATTTTATCGATAAGCTGCTCGATGATTCGGCATGACTGCACAATTTCTTTTTCACGAGCAAGGAATCGAGCCATCGAATCGCCTTCTTCAAGAAGCACTTCTTCAAAATCAAGCTCGGAATATATGCCGTAAGGAGTAGTCTTGCGCACGTCGCAGGCAAATCCCGATGCACGTCCGGCAGGACCGGTAACGCCATAGGATATAGCGTCAGCCTTGGTGAGTTTACCCACACCGATCATACGGTTATGCGCAATCACGTTGCCGGTAAACACAGTGTTGTATTCCTTCAATGCGACAGGCATGATGCTCAACAGATGCTTCACATCCTTCACAAAATCCTTGTCGAGGTCAGCCATGACACCGCCTATGCAGTTATAGTTGAATGTCATTCGTGCCCCGCAGGTCTTTTCCATTATATTAAGTATGGTTTCACGTTCACGCAGCGTGTAGAACAGCATTGTGGTCGCGCCGAGGTCCATACAGAAAGTTCCCATGAAAAGAAGGTGCGATGATATACGCATCAACTCGTCCATCAGCACGCGTATCACCTGAGCACGTCGCGGCACTTCCACGCCGAGAGCCTTTTCGATACACATGCACAGGCAGTGACGGTTCTGTTGGGCTGAAAGGTAGTCAAGACGATCAGTGAAATGGAGTGTCTGCGGATAGCCGAGTCCCTCACACAGTTTTTCGATACCGCGGTGGATATATCCTAAATAAAGGTCGATTTTCTTTATAGTCTCGCCCTCAACTGCAGTGCGGAAACGTAGCACACCGTGAGTGGCAGGGTGCTGCGGGCCTATGTTGACCACGAAGTCGCTCGGAGAGAATATCTCCACAGTCTTTTTCACCACTTTCCCGTCAGGCTGCTCCTCGTAAGTGACTGTTGAGTCCTCGATAGCCTCATGGTCAAGGCGCACGGGATTCACCTCAGGGCTTGCGTCATAATCCTTGCGGAGCGGATAGCCCACCCAGTCATTGCGGAGGAAGAGACGACGCATGTCAGGATGATTTATGAAAATGATTCCGTAATAGTCATACACTTCTCGCTCATAAAGATTAGCGACTGCCCATAAGTTCGAAATGCTGTGGAGCATGGGGTTTTCACGGTCGGAGGTAGTCACCTTCACCGACACGTGGGTGTTATGTGTAGTGGATGTGAGGTAGTACATGCATCCGAGAGTCTCGGTCCAGTCCATACCCACAATTGCCACTAAATAATCAAATCCGAGTTCGGGATCCTCCTTAAGTGTCTTTGCAAGACTGTGCCATTTGGCATCGGGAATATTCACCAATAGCCATTCTCCCTCTTCAAAAGTAGCTTCGGGGAACAGCGCGGTTATTTTTTCCTGAACATTTACCATAGTTATAATAATGAATGGTGTTAAGCGTTATTATCTTTATTTTCTTCCTCAAGAGGATGTTCTTCCATGAACTGCTGTTGCTTTTCCTGGCGGTTTACGCCACCGAAGAATTTCTCCACCTTGACTTTACGTGAAAGCTGCATGATACCGTAGATCATAGCTTCGGGACGAGGAGGACAACCAGGCACATACACGTCCACCGGTATGATGTCTTCGACACCCTTCACCACGTGGTAAGAGTTTTTGAACGGACCGCCCGAGATGGCGCATCCACCGCATGCTATCACATATTTAGGTTCAGCAAGCTGATCGTAAAGACGGCGCACCACCGGAGCCATACGATGGACAATAGTGCCTGCCACCATCATGAAGTCGGCTTGACGTGGGGAGGCACGTGCTACTTCCCAGCCAAAACGCGCCATGTCATAACGCGCTGCTCCAAGTGCGATAAATTCAATACCGCAACAACTGGTGGCGAAAGTGAGCGGCCATAAAGAGTTACTGCGCCCCCAGTTGATAAGGCTGTCAAGAGAACCCACCACGACATTGGTGCCGTTTTCCTTGAGTTCTTTGATCAAGCTTTCAATATATTCATTGTCCTTCCAGTCTTGGTAAGGCATTCCTTGTGCTGTTACTTCCATTCAAGAGCTCCTTTCCGCCAGGCATAAGCTAAGCCCAGCACTAAGATTCCAAAAAATACCGCAATGCAAAGCAATCCGTCAACTCCTAAAGAGCGCACATTGACTGCCCACGGATACAAAAACACAGTTTCGACATCGAACATCAAAAACAGGATTGCGTAGAGATAGTAACCCACTTTAAACTGAGCCATACTCTCGCCGCGAGTGGGTATACCGCACTCGTAGGCTTCTCCTTTCTGCGGATTGAACGATTTAGGCGAAATCAAGCCGGCAAGCACGAGAGCTATCGCCACCAAGGCTATACCGGTGAGAGCCGCCACCACTGCAAGAGTGGAATTCTGTATGCCAAAAATTAATGGTATCATATATTTTGATTACTGAATATAGTTTCGTAACAAGAAAGCCACCTTTCCGCTATGTTTTCTCCCCGGAAAAGTGACTTTATGACAATATTATTGACTGCACCGCTGTTCACATCACGCATTTCGCTCCCGCATGAGCAAGAACCTGTGGCTATGATTTGCATTGTATGTGAATAATTCACGGTCATTTCTTTTTAGTTAATTATATGTCACTAATATTCAGGCTTTTGCGCTTCATATCTGTGACTGAGAGGCAAAAACCTTAAAAATTCTTTTGCAAAGATAAAAAAACTTTTTGAAAGCGACCCATTACACTATATTAAAAATGTAATAATTAATACAAAAACAGCCCGACTTGAAAGCCGGGCTGCACACAAATATATAATAACTGTGATGAAATTATATCATCAAAATTAGTTCTTGGGAGTTGTAGTGGAAGAATCGGTCTTAGTGTAATTCTTCAGCACTGACTGAACACGGAACGGAATTACTACCCCATCCTTATTTTCATAATTGCATACAAAAGACACCATACCTTCGCCGCCTGCCGGAACGGTACCGCTGAGGTCAGTGATTTTGAAGCGTTCCTGAGGAACTGTGGAGTCAAGATTAGCGCTGTTCACCTTTTCGGGAATCAATTCATCCTTTGAGAACACAATTGCGCCATTATGCACCGAGAAGTTAACATCCTTGAACACCATATTGATAGAAGGCATTCCATCCATGAACGCAGCCGCCTCGATATAAAGGTTAAGAGTGCGTTTGGGTGTGTTCACATCCTTTGATTGTATTCTCCAGAAATAGCGGTTATAGTTAGCATCATCGGTCTTTTTCACCTGCTCTCCCGTACTGCCGTTCATCACAACTGTCGAGCTAAAGAAATAATGCTGCGCCGAAATTCCGAACACCGAATTTCCATCAATCGAGAATTGATAACTTACATTACTGAAGTTATAACCGATCATGGTTGCTTTCAGCGATGAAGGCATAGGAACTGTAGCGTTATTTGACTCTAATGTAAGTCTATCGCTGTATCCTTTAAGTGTCAAATTCTTGAAGTCATAAACTTTAGTGTTTGCACCGACAAAATCAAGTCCTTCAATCATTAATTTACTCTCAGTGGGAGAGGTATAGTTGAGAACAAAGGTAGATGTTCCGAGAGAATAAGCCTCACCGCTCGAAGTTACGGTATAGTTCAACATCGAAAAAGGAACAGTTTGACGGCTTTCATGCTCAGTGTTACATGAAGTCAAAGCAATAGCTCCAAGAAGAGCACCAACAAATAATGATTTTCTCATTTTAATAATTTGTTAAGTTAGTTATTTTGATTATTGTTTAAATTTCGATTCTTAAGGTCGCTCCAAAAATCCGAGGTTTTCCGCGTTGAAGAAACGCGTTCTTTATTGAAACGAAGTAGAATGTGTTATATTGTGTATTTGTGAGGTTTTCGCCCCACAGACTTAACGAAAAATTGTTAAATCGTGCCGTAACCGATGCTCCGAGTTGAGCATAGAACGGTTGAGCATATGTATTTGCCTCATTCCACATGATTTTGCCTATGCCGCGGCAGTTTACATTGGCTTCAAGATAATCCACAATTCCCCTTATAAGGTCAGTGCGGTAAGTCAATCCGCCAAACAAGGTGTTGCGCGGAGCATAGGGCAGATATTTGCCTGAATAGTCCTCAAGCCCATTATGGAAATGCCGGAAGCGGGCATTGGTGTGTCCGTAGGCTCCCGTGAGCTCCCAATGGTCGCCCATTCTGTAACGTGCCGACAGTTCCACGCCGTAACTGCGTGTAGAACCGGCGTTGGTCATTATACGTCCTGTGGTGTTGCCGTCAGGGAACACCGTAAGCTGCTGGTTGCGGCAGTCGATATAGAACAGGGAAATCTCTCCTGTAAGGCTGCCGTCAAGAGTCGAGAGATGCGCACCAAGCTCGTAGTTCCAGCTCACTTCAGGTTTATAGGAGATGATATCGTCCACATCATACATCGACGCTAACCCCATCTGCCCCATCACTTCCTGTTGAAGCACATCGCTGAACATCTGAGTATTGAAGCCTCCGGCTTTGTAACCCTTGGATATGGACGCATATACATTATTGGTAGCGTCATTCTCGGAAAGCTTGTACATTGCAGCCACTTTGGGGATAAACTGCACGAATGTATGCGACAGGTCCCCGCGCTGCAGCACCTCAATAGGGCACTGCGAATATAAAACAGGCGTGACTCCACCTATATAATATACCGAATAAGAAGTTTCGCAGTCATTTTCATAGTGAAGCGACGACTTTTCCACATCCAGGCGAAGCCCGAGCGTAAAATCCCATCTCGGCAGCTTCAATGTGCTTTGGTGGTACATAGCCACACCCCACACATTGTTGCTGAAATCGCTGTCAAGCACAAAGCTGTCCTCGTCCCACACATGAGGATAATTGGGATTGGAACTATTCACATGCTCAAGTATAAGGCGTTCAATCCCGGTGGGCTTGAACGTCACAGGAGCAAGCATGGAAGTGTGCTTATAGAATCCGAAAAGACCGCACAGCCAGTCCACCGATTTCCACTTACCTTTACCCACGAAGTCCTGCGTCAACGCCCATTCACGGCTTTTCTGGGTAAGGGTGAAATATTCCAAAGGCAGAAAATCCTGGTCGAGGGTCATGTTGTCGTCAAGGTACTGGAAACTTGTGATGCTCGCAAGCTCTATGTCGCCTATGTAGCTGCGCAAAGTCAAACCGTCGATAAAACTTGAACGACGGTAAAAACAGGTGTCGTTATAATTTACTTCACCCGTGGCTATGTATTCGTAAGGATATCCCCCCTGCCTCAATATCTGGAAAGAGGCTATGTTTTCGGCAGTGACATTGTCGGAGATACGCGCCACTGTTTTCCATCTCACTTCGCCGTGGTTCTCCTTGTCGCACTTCTCCCCGTTGTAGAGATTACGGAAATACCCGTCAGTGTGACCGTAATTCAGCGACCATGACATTCCCAGCCGCGGCGTGAACTTATGAAGCACTGACACTCCCGCCTTTATAGTGTTGGCGCGTGAGTATTCGGCATGGATCTTGATTCCCTGCCGGCGAAGAGGGGAAGGTGTATAGACATTGATGATGCCGCCCATGGTGTTTCGCCCGTATAGAGTGCTTTGCGGTCCGCGCAGCATCTCTATGCGTTCAATGTCCATTATGTCAAAATCGTAGTTGTTCTTATTGAGAATGGGAACATTGTCAACATTGTATCCCACTACAGGCTGGTCTATTCTGGCACCAAGACCGCGCACATATATGCTCGATGTCATGCGTGACCCGTAATCGGGGATGTAGAAGTTAGGAACGACCTCGCTTATGCCTTTCATGGTCACGATGTTCAACCGCTTCACCTGGTCATCACTGATAGTGGTGGACGCTACAGGGAATGAGGCGATGACAGCCGTCTGCTTTATAGCCGACACTGACACCTCGTCAAGATTTATAACAGTATCCATGCTTTCATACTCACCCTCTGCGCTGGCAGTGAGCGAGATTACAATCATGAGAATGGACATCCACCTTTTCATTAATCCCTTAAAGCAAATTTAACAGTGCAAAGTTACACAACAAAGTGCCTTCGCACAATCACCATTTATAGTGATTTTAAAGCTTCTTTAAGGATTAGTGCTTTCATATGCGCCCATTTCAGGCGACGCGCCGCGTAAGTTACCGTAAAAATCATATTTGGCTTCCGGTAAAGTCAATTCCGGATTGGCGGCTCCTATGGCAGGGGAATCCTTCCTTCTGCAGCCGATAGTCAAAGAGGTATTCCTCCCTGTCAGTCACAAACAACGGGTCAGAATCCCAAAGTATGTCCACAAAGTCATCATCATTCTCTCCGTTCTCCTTAATAAGACATGAACGGAAATATCCCTCCGCTCCGTCCTCCATGCTCACGGAGCTTCCTATTCCATAGAAGATGGAATTAGTGGCATTCACTTGCGATTTTTCACCTATATATAATAGAGAACCGTCAGTAGCCGCAAAAAGATAGTTGTTGGCAAACGTGCAGTGATTGAAAACCGCCTTGCTGCCCGTCAGCGACACAACTCCGTGGGGAGCGTCGGAAAATTCACATCCTATAGCTGTCACATCAGTGTTTTCAGCGGTCAAAATGCTATTTTGTGAATTATGGATCACGCAATTCACCAGTTTCAAGGCTGCGGCTTCATCCGATATTGCGGTCACACCGTTCACAGTGTTTTTTATAACCACATGGCTCATCACATTGTCTTTTCGTGAAGTGTCGAAGTACACTCCGTCCCACTGCCCCGACATTATCTCATAAGGGATGTCGCTCACCACATAGCCGTGCCTGTCTCCGCTCATGACAACAGGTTCTCCTGCAGTTCCCTCGGCAGTCAACCGTCCGTTGACGGTAAGCTTCGCCTTGTCGTGGAAATAAATCCGGGTGCCGGGCATGATTTTAAGATGTCCCGACTCAGCCACAGTTAAGTCGCCGGTCACTTTATAAGGCATCTCGGCGGTAAGGACTGTTTCGGCATCCACCGTCACATCCTCAAGCCGCAGCACATCCTGAGCAAGAGAATTGATGACAAGCTTATGTGTACGTCCATTAATCAGCACCTCCACATCAGCGTCCTTGCTCACCTCGGCACCGGTGCCGTTTGCGGGATGAAGCACATTGACAAACACCACTATGGAGTCTTTCGCACGTATCTCTACATCTTGGGTGTATTCGCCGGAACCGCCGTTTACAAGCAAATGATAGTCAGCCCCGTCACCGTTTACGGTGATAGAACTGACTATTATTCCTTGGGAATTAGGATTGAATATCTTGAACCGGGCTGTAGGGGAAAGCTCTTCAGTGAACACAATCCCCATATGGACGGTGTCAGTGGAGAAAGCAACTTCCACACCGCTGTCGGTGGTGACATCATCGTCAATGCATGACATCAACCCCAATAATCCCGATAACATCAGGCACAGATAACACAAGTATTTCATACTTATACTAACGTGCCTACCCTTTCCTTTATTATAATGTCACCTTATTGCTACACCGGCATCAATCAGTAATGGCAATAAGATTACCGTCAAGGTCGAAAATCACGGTGTCATACTCGTAACCTCTCAATTCCACCTTCTGATGCTTGGAAGTGGTCTTTACACTCTCCACATTACCGGTGAATTCTCGGTTTTCAAGCTCTTTATAGGCTTTCGGGGTGATAATTTCCTCGATAACCACAGGCTCCACTACCGCATGGCGGGGCGCTTCCACTTCTATAACCTTTCCTTTGGAATTAAATTCCAGTTCGGTTCCGTCAGAAAGCTCCACTTCATAGTCACCCGAGATGAACACTTTATCCACCTCATCTATTGTACGGTTAGGATAATGCTTCTTAATGAATGTCTTAGCGGCTTCAGGAAGTTGCGCTGAATCCACTGAGCCGGATATCACCGGTCCTACTCCTCCTTGCAAAGGATTCTGAGCATTAGCCGCAAAAGAACCGCCTGCGATAAGCGCAACGGCAACCAAAACAGATTTTAAAATTTTCATAGAATATAGTTTTTTACATATAATAAAAGGACAACAATCGGCATAAACCGAAAGTTGTCCTTTTAACTTATCGTAACTGTTGTTATAACATCAACTTATAAATAGCAGTAGTGGCATCGGAATCAAGTGCGACATATCCTCCTATAGTATTCCCTTTATGGAGATGAAGTGCCTTTACAAGATAAGGTATGTCAGGATTTTCTATACCAAGTTCACTCAAAGTGGTAGGCATCCCTATGCGATGATAGAAATCTTTCAAACGTTTTATGCCTTCCAATGCATCGGCGTGGACATCACCGGTGGACTCCACATCCATCACATTGCGGGCAAACTGCGCTACCTTGTCGGGATTGGAACCGCTCACATAGGTCATCCAAGCAGGATTCACCACTGCAAGACCCGCCCCGTGCGCTACATTGTAGAGTGCGCTTAATTCATGCTCGATAAAGTGCGACGCCCAGTCCTCTACCCTGCCGCATCCGCACAAACCGTTATGCGCAAGCGTTCCAGCCCACATGATGTTGGCGCGCGCCTGATAGTCGGAGGGATTCTCCACAAGTTTCAATGCTTCCGTTATGATTGACTTCAATAACCCCTCCGCCACACGGTCAGTGACCTCGCAGTCAGGAGTATTGGAGTAATAACGCTCGAATATATGAGCCATCATGTCCACAATTCCACACGCGGTCTGATAAGCAGGCAGTGTCATCGTCAGCTCCGGATTCATCACTGCGAATTTAGGACGCAATGCGCTCTCGGTGCGCAGGCTCAACTTCACAAGCCCGTCCTTCTTGGTGATTACCGAGTTGCCTGAGCCTTCGCTTCCGGCTGCCGGGATAGTCAGGACTACTCCCACAGGCAGTGCCTTCACGGTTTTCTCTACAATCTTCTTGCAGCAATAGAAATCCCAGAAGTCACCTTCGTAAGGAGCACCGCAGGCTATGCCCTTGGCTGTGTCAATAACCGAACCGCCGCCCACAGCAAGAAGAAAATCAATTCCGTGGTTTCTCACATAGTCGATGCCTTCATATACACGGTCGTCAGTGGGATTAGGCTGGATTCCGCCCATCTCATGCACTTCAAGACCCTCGACGGTCAAAGAATCCTTGACTCTGCCGAGCAATCCGCTGCGCACAGCCGACCCTCCGCCATAGACCAACAGCACTTTACTGCCACCGAATTCCTTTACAAGCTGACCGGTAAGCAACTCCTTATCGCGTCCAAACACAAACTTTGTGGGACTCCAGAATGTGAAATTATTCATTAGCGGCGTTTATTGTTTTTCTGTTGTTCACGTAACATGGCTTGCTGCTTGCGCTGAGCCTCTTCAAGACGTGCGTAGAAACCCGATTTCTTTTTAGGCTTCTTGGCGGCTTCCTGCATCTTGGCGCGCATCTTTTCCTCGCTGACCACGTGACGGAACACGTAAGTCTGTACGATTGTGATGAGCAATGACAGGAAGTAGTAGTAGGACAAGCCTGCCGCATAGTTATTGAAGAACACCAGGAACATCAAAGGCATAATGTACATCATAGCCTTCATGCCCGGCATCGTTGCGCTTGACATCTGAGTGCTTGAGCTAAGCTTCATGTAGATAATGTTAGTGACGGTCATCAGCAAGCAGAACAGCGAAATGTGGTTGCCGAAGTATTCTGACACTAACGGGATGTGGGTACTCCAGCTTATTATGGCATCAGGAGCCGAGAGGTCCTTAACCCAAAGGAACGGTTCGCCACGAAGCTCGATTGCCGAGGGGAAGAATGTGAACAAGGCTATCAACACCGGCATCTGAAGCAACATGGGCAAACAACCCGACATGGGGTTGGCTCCTGCGTCGGAGTAGAGTTTCATTGTCTTCTGCTGACGCACCATCGCATTCTCCTGACCGGGATACTTCTCGTTTATCTCCTTGATTTCGGGAGCGAGAAGCCTCATCTTGGCTTGCGACATGTAGCTCTTGTAAGTGAACGGGAAGAGAATTATCTTAATCACAATAGTAAGCACAAGGATGATGATACCGTAGTTGGTGAACCAGTGTCCGAGAAGAGTGAACAGCGGAATCACAATCCAGGTGTTTATCCAGCGGAACAACGCCAATCCGAGCGGGATAAGACGAGTCAGGTGAAGATCCTCTTTATGGTCGAGCGTATCATCAAGCTTTGAAAGCATGGGATACAGGTTAGGAGCTATGAGGATGTCAAACGATGCGGGATTGGGGTTAGAGGCGTTGTAGTCAAATGAAGTGACAGTCTCGAACTCCTTCAGGTACTCCGGATCCGACTTGGACAATACAGTCGATTTGAAGTCAGCGCGGTTGAATGCGTTTCTTGCGATAAAGGCTGTTGAGAAGAACTGGTTCTTGTAGCCTATCCACTTGATGCGTTCATTTACCTCCTTATCGTCGTTGCTGGTATTGCTGAGTTCCTTCACGTCACCGTCAGGGAACATATAATAAAGTCCGGAGTTACGTTCCTCAAACATTCTTCCGGCTTCCTGACGCTTAAGGTTCTGTGACCACAGGAAGTCCATAGTAACCACGCTCGACGGGATGATGGACTGCATTCCGTTCTGCTCAATGTCAAGACGCACCACATAGCTACCGGGAAGAAGAGTATAACGCATCCCGAATAAAGTGTTGGCATCGAGTTTAAGAGTCATCACTACAGTGGAGTCGCTCTCTTTGGTCGATTCAAAATAGAAGTCGCGGGTATCAAACTCCCTGTCCACCGAGGTCAGGATAAATGAGTACTGATTATCCTCCGGAGTAATCATTTCCACATTGCCGCCACGGTAAGAATCGTACTTTTTCAGCACGGCGCGGCTGATGACACCTCCTTTGTTGGAGAAATCCACCGAAAGGTATTCGTTTTCAAGCTTGATGGTCTTTTCTTCACCTTGAAGATAAGGGGCAAAACCCTGATATTGGGTGATATTGCGAAGAGTGGACTTAACCAAAGCCACAGCCGAGTTGCTCAATGCCGGCGAAAGCGTGCCCGCCGTTACCTCGGAAAGGCTAACCACAGTGGAGTCAATATAAAGCTCACTATGACC
>DAAL01000242.1 GCA_001701065.1 Bacteroidales bacterium GP4 | reverse complement strand
CTGTTCTACTTTTTCCGCATCGACTCCATAGCGTGGTCCATCACGGCTTATTCGCTTGCCGCTTTCATCGCCTTCTTTTTTCTGCGCTACAAAGTCACATTCAGCGGCGGAAGCGGCTGGCGCGAGACTTACGAGCGCGGAAAAGGATTTATCAGCCTCGGCATCTACCTCACAGTGTCGTCAGCGGCATTGTATCTCGGCTATTACATATTCATGTCTTACCTCATGGCGAAAGGCGGAGCGGAAGAGGTGGGTTACTATCAGGCGGGGTTCACGATTATCAACAAGTATGCCGGCGTGGTGTTTATGGTGCTTGGGATGGAGTTCTATCCGCGTCTTGCTTCGGTGGCGGGAAAGCCGCTGAGAGAGGGGGCGTTTGTCAACCACGAGTCGCGGCTTGTCATTACGGCGTTGGTGCCGGTGGTCATCGCCCTGATATGCTTCCGGGGAGTCGCAGTCGACATCCTCTATGACAGCCGTTTCGAAGTCATAGGCGGCTATGTGGCATGGGGAATCATCGGGACGCTGCTACGTGCCGTGAGCTGGTGCATGAGCTATGTCATGATTGTGCGCGGCGACTCAAAGGTGTATCTCGCCGTGGAACTGTCGAGTGTGGCTATATACCTTGTAGCCAACATCCTGGGCTATAGCCGTTGGGGTATCACCGGCCTCGGCTACGCCTATCTCGCGTGGTACGCCCTATATACAATGATAGCGGGAGCAGTGTACCGCTTCCGCTATCATCTTAAAATAAATCCTAAAGTGTCAGCCACCCTCGCAGGGGGCTTGCTTGTGTCAGTAATTACAGTCCTTCTAAGCAGTTAGGCTTTGTTGGCGCGCTTGCGTTCGATCTCGTCGAGGATTATCTTGCGCAGGCGCAGGTGATGCGGAGTCACTTCCACATACTCGTCCTCCTTAATGTATTCAAGCGCTTCTTCAAGGCTGAACACCACGGGAGGTACTATGCGCGCCTTGTCGTCGGCACCGGAAGCACGCATGTTGGTGAGCTTCTTGGATTTGGTCACATTCACCACAATGTCATTGTCCTTGGCGTTCTCGCCCACCACCTGTCCGGCGTACACCTCTTCCTGCGGGAAGATGAAGAAACGTCCGCGGTCCTGCAGCTTGTCTATGGCGTAGGCATAAGCCGTGCCGGCTTCCATGGCTATCAGCGAACCGTTGGTGCGGCGTTCTATATCACCCTTCCACGGCTGATATTCAAGGAACCGGTGCGCCATGATAGCCTCTCCGGCGCTTGCGGTGAGCACATTGTTGCGCAATCCTATTATACCACGCGAGGGGATGTTGAATTCTATGTGTATGCGGTCGTTCTGAGTGGTCATGGAGGTCATCTCGCCCTTGCGGCGTGTCACCATGTCGATGATCTTGCTCGAATATTCTTCGGGGACATTGATGGTGAGGGCTTCCACCGGCTCACACTTCTGTCCGTCAATCTCTTTTATAATCACCTGCGGCTGACCCACCTGAAGCTCGTAGCCTTCGCGGCGCATGGTCTCGATGAGCACCGAAAGATGAAGCACACCGCGCCCGAACACTGTCCACACATCCTCATGGGGAGCTTTGCTCACACGCAACGCAAGATTCTTGTCAAGTTCCTTGGTAAGACGCTCGGCGATGTGGCGCGAGGTCACGTATTTTCCGTCCCTGCCGAAGAAAGGCGAGTCGTTGATGGTGAAAGTCATGGACATGGTGGGTTCGTCGATGGCAATGCGTGGCAGCGGCTCGGGATTGTTGATGTCGGCTACAGTATCACCGATTTCAAATCCTTCCACGCCCACAAGTGCGCATATGTCGCCTGATTTCACTTCCTGCACTCGCTTGCGACCCATTCCTTCAAAGGTGTGCAGTTCCTTGATGCGCTGCTTCACCACGGAACCGTCCTTCTTGCAAAGGGCAATCTCCATGCCCTCGCGGAGGATGCCTCGGTGAACACGTCCCACAGCTATACGACCCACATAGTTGGAGAAGTCAAGCGATGTTATAAGCATCTGCGCATCTCCTTCTATCACTTGTGGCTCAGGGATATACTTGATGATAGCGTCGAGCACTGGAAGAATATTATCAGTGGGCTTGGTCCAGTCAGTTGACATCCACCCCTGCTTTGCTGAACCGTAAATGGTGGGGAAGTCAAGCTGATCCTCGGTAGCGTCAAGATTGAACATGAGGTCAAACACCATCTCCTGCACCTCGTCGGGGCGGCAATTGGGTTTGTCTACCTTGTTTATCACCACTACAGGCTTAAGCCCCATCTGTATAGCCTTCTGGAGCACAAAACGAGTCTGCGGCATGGGGCCTTCAAATGCATCGACAAGAAGGAGGCATCCGTCAGCCATGTTAAGCACACGTTCCACCTCGCCTCCGAAGTCGGAGTGTCCCGGAGTGTCGATGATGTTGATTTTGTAGCCGTTATAGTCGATGGACACGTTTTTGGAGAGTATAGTTATACCTCGCTCACGTTCCAAATCGTTATTGTCAAGAATCAGTTCACCGGTGTTTTGGTTTTCTCTGAACAGGTTTCCGGCAAGCAACATTTTATCGACCAATGTCGTTTTACCATGGTCCACATGGGCGATGATAGCTATGTTTCTAATCTTCTGCATAGATAATTATAAAATTTAGTGCAAAATTACTATGTTATTAAACATAAACCAAACCAAACCCTAAAAAAATCACAATTGCCCCGGCTTTATAAACGATATTTTTCTTTGTAATAACTCTTGGCACAACCATGGCAAAGTTAGAACCTTGACGCACAAAATCCACATTCGGAAACCGTCATACGTACTTTTTCGGCTTAAATAAGCTCATAATAGCCTATTTTTATCTAAAATTATAAAAAATATATCTAAAATTAGAAATGAACATCCAAAATAAGCTGTAACTTTTGGTCAATTGACATAAGGCTGTGCAAAGATGGTCAAAAATTAATGGGAAAAGTTGATTAAAAATTTCTCCGCAAACAACGACTACAAAGGCTGGCTAACTTTAGACTTAAAATAACCGTAACCTCAAACAATAACAATTATGAAAAAAACTTTATTATGCATGTTGGCGACACTGATGCTAACCATGGGAAGCGTCAGTTGTTCCAATGATGACAATTCTGATTTTGAAAGCGTCCATAAGGACTTAAACGACCTCCCTACCGCTATTAAGGATGTGATTTTAGAAAATGGTATGGGCCCGGGATGGAATAGTTTCTCACTTACTAAAGGCACATGGAAGGGGAAGAAAGCTTATCAATATCAGAGTCTTTTTTCTTCATATATATGCAATTTCATCTATTTAGAAGACGGGGCAATAATCCATTATAAAGAAGGGGAAGTGGATTGGTCCAAATGGAAAGAAGTATATGATCCTTTTAAATGGATGAACAAAGAATGGAATGTAAAACTTTATCCCGACTTGAGTTACGAACCAAAAGATATCAACACGCTTCCGGAATGGCTCCAGGAAGATATATATTGTTGGAGAAACAATCCTGAAAGTTGTACGGTTCTTGAAGGAACATGGCAAGGACATCACGCCTACTGGTTTAACCATAAAGGCAATCCCTACCTTATCAATTTCTTCTACTTGGAAGACGGCACCAAATCCTATTATAAGCCCGAAGAAGTGGATTGGTCCAAATGGAAATGCATATACGACGGGGAATAAAACGATGCTGACCTAAAAGATGTGCAATTCTACATTGAGCTTAAAGTCAATGGTATAGAAAGTTCCGTATTATAATATCGATTTATTTTACCCGAACTAATAATCACAATTATGAGAAGATTAATTTTGCTATTTGTAACCTTCACTTACTTGTACACTATGGGGCAAGTGAATGAACAGACATCAGCCGGATTTGAATTTCCTTTCAAAATCGGTGATGCACAATGGAAATCCTACCCTTCTGTAAAGGAAAGAGTGGCTGCACTGCAAATTCCTAATGACAAACTGAAAAGTATTAAGACTGCAGACTTACTTAACTTGTGCCTTGAATTTCCATATTCTACGGACATTTTTGCCTTTGATTCACCGGAGATTGGGTTTAAGGCTATATGCAATAAATTCAATGGCTATCAAGAGCTGTTGACACGTAATGATTTAGCAGAATCAATGCTTGCAAAATGCGCATCGATTCCCGATGAGATAGATTCCATCGTGAATAAAGATAAAATTACACAAGGTAATTATTCATTCAAATGCTATATCTTGTTTTATATGATGGGACTTGACACGATAACATCTACCCTGAATTCAGAAAAATCGGAGAAAATATATTCCACCATACGGAAAGCCACAGAAAAGATGAAAAAATATCCAGATATTTTCGGAATTTCTTATGGTATGGGGATAAAAACTATCGCTTCAGACGAAAATAGACCGGATGGTTATGAAACTAAAATAAAGACTCCTAATGGATATGAAGTTACAGTTGATATATTGACAGAGGAGGATCTATCTCAATCTGAAAAAGAGAAATTTAAAAGAGAGCTTGAAACAGAATATCCGAATGTGGTATTTCTTAGTGAGGCTACAAACAAGTATAATTGTCACGCCTATGCATGGTATATCCAAAGTCTTCCAATTAACGGTTATGTATATCTACCTTCCGATAAACTTGTGTGGATGGAAGAGCCATCCATTTATTGGTTAGGAGGGTGCTATTATGAAATAGCAGAAAATGATGCCACAATTGTATTTTATAGCGGAGGTCACTCTGCAATCCGCATAAACAGCAATGAGTACATCTCAAAATGGGGAAACAGACCGTTAGTTAAACATTCTCCCAATGATGTTTTAGATATCTATGGAGCACCTAAAAGTTATTACAAGCTCTATCAACCTCAAATTACAGGTCCTGACTCAATCTCAACAAGTGCTACATATACCATTGACCCATTACCTACCGGATTCACAGTCATATGGAGTCTTTCCGACCCTTATTATGCCCAAAACCATATGACAGTAGATGCCAATGGTAGATGCACCATAACACGTGATTCTCACCAAAGTCTGGAGAATGCTACTTTGACGGCTACAATCCGGCATGATAAGTACATTGCGCAAACGTTAACGAAAACTATTAATGCATCCACTTCTTATAACGGCTTTATAGCCTTCTATAATTGGAGCGACAACAATGTCCGCAAATTGGAATATCCATATATAATATATATGAATAAATCACAATCCGGTTCAGGACTTAATATTAATTCAACGTATTTTGTTGGTGCAACCATTACTTATGAGGGAGACATAATCCCTACACGATGGGTGGTGGACAACTATAATGGCAACGTGAGTGTGCGCTTCCCAACTACTACAAATGCACAGGCTTTCGTGATAAACGTGAATTGTAAAAATGGCGATTTTTATCGTATAACAGTTATAAATCAAGCAAGAGCCTATAACCTTTCTGCCGATTTGGACGGAGAAATATTGGATGTAGCTTTAATCGACAAAAATTCCGGCATTCCGCTACAGAATAACATGCTGATGAATTGCCAAGAAACAGAATCCGAATTAGAATGGATACTGGAAATATATGATACTGCAACTAATCAAAAAATATATTCCGGGAAAGTGACAGGCTCAAAAGTATCGGTAGATACTTCGGATTGGAAACCGGGTATATATGTAATCCATGCCATTGTTGGTGAAAATACTTTCAGCAAAAAAATAATAATAAAATGAATACAGTTATGAAACAAAAGGTGCTGTGGATGCTGGCGGCGTTGATGCTGTCCGTTGTGGCGGTAAGCTGCTCTAATGACGACGAGGATTATGAATCCTACGAC
>DAAL01000129.1 GCA_001701065.1 Bacteroidales bacterium GP4 | reverse complement strand
TTATGATTTTTTAGTGGACACTAATGGGTGCAAATATATAACGAACATATTAGTTTCGCAAATTTTTCGCATTAATTTTTTCGTTGACGTGAAATTTGGCACGATTTTTGCTATATTGTACATTGCGACAAATGCTAATGTTAAAAAACTTCATACGAAAATTGTGTAATACGATTTTTAGCCTTAAATTTGTGGCGATTTTTGCGAAAATGTTGGTTTTAGATAATTTTATAATCTTTTTCCAATGTTTTAATGTGCAGGATTGTTTAAATATATGGTATATATAATAAAAATTCAATAACGTATTCTTATGAACGTATCAATGGAGAAAACCGGCAATGTGAGCGCAGTCCTTACAGTGTCGATTGAAGAGAATGATTACAAAGAAAAAGTAGAGAAAGAACTTAAAGAAATAGGCAAACGCCAAACTATCCCCGGGTTCCGTAAGGGACATGTGCCTTTCGGTGAACTAAAACGCCGTTTCGGCAAACCCGTTGCCAGCGATGTAATCAACAATGAAGTTTACAACGCTGTCATCGAATATCTTCGTGAAAATAAAATCGGTGTGCTTGGTGAGCCGATTCCCGTAGAAGTTAAGGAACTGGACTTAAATAATCAGAAAGATTTCACTTTCCAGTACGAGCTTGCTCTTGTGCCTGAACTTGAAGTTAAACTCGACAAGGACATCAACGTACCTTATTATACTATCGAGGTCACCGACGAAATGGTTGAACAGCAGGACAAGAACTTCCGTGAACGCTTCGGCGCACAGGTTCCCGGCGAGGAGTTCGAGCATAACGCACTTGTCAAAGGCGCAATCATGGAACTTAACGAGGACGGCACTGTAAAGACCACCGACGACGCTATACAGATGATCAACGGCATCGTGGCTCCTATGTATTTCAAGGACCAGGACGAGGCTAAGAAATTTGAAGGCAAGAAAGTTAACGACAAGGTTGTGTTCAATCCTTGGAAGACTTGCGAGGGCAACCCCGCCGAACTTTCTTCAATGCTCGGCATAGACAGTGCCAAGGCAGCTGATGTAAAGGGCGACTTCGAGATTTCAATATCCGAGATTATCGTGCTTCGTCCCGCCGAAGTAAACCAGGAGCTTTTCGACAATGTATTCGGAAAGGACAAAGTGACTATCGAAGAGGATTACCGCAAAGGCATCAAGGAACTCATCGCCGGAGAGCTTGAAAAGAACAGCGAAATGTTGTTCCGCGCTGATTTTCACAAGAAGATGATGGATCTTTACGGCAACATCGAGCTTCCTGCCGAGCAGCTTAAGAAGTGGCTCATTCGCCGCGAAGATAAGCTCAACGAAGAAAACATCGACGCTGAATACGAAAAGATGGTTCCTTCCCTCAAATGGCAGCTTATCAAAGAACGTCTCGGCGAGATTTGCGAACTTAAGATCGAAGAGCAGGATCTTATCAACTATGCCAAGATGATGGCACGTTCACAGTTCGCCCAGTATGGCATGACCAACATTGACGACGAAACTCTTGCTGACTATGCTAAACGCATCCTTGCCGACAAGAACTACCGTCCGAGAGTGGTAGAGGAAGTAGGCGACGCTAAGATGTTCGATGCAGCTAAAGAAAAGATTACATTGAACAAGGAAGAAGTGTCACTCGACAAATTTAAAGAAATCGCTTCTCAAGAAAGATAATCCATAACAGGTGTCTTATCCTACAAGAAAGAGCGGAACTTATCATTTTCCGCTCTTTCTTCGTATAATTATCGTGATTTTTTGCTGAAATTTGATTTTTTATTTGTATCTTTGAATTATAACTAAAAAACTTATCAAACGAAAAGTAAATATGAATAATGATTTTAGGAACTATGCGGTCAAGCACATGGGTATGAACGGTCTTGCGCTTGACCAGTACATAGCCGCAACTAATGCCTCTAATATAACTTCAAGCTACATTTCTCCCACCATTATAGAAGAACGCCAGTTGAATGTAGCTCAAATGGATGTCTTTTCCCGCCTGATGATGGACCGCATCATTTTCCTCGGGACTGAGGTGAATGACTACACGGCAAATGTGATTCAGGCACAGCTGCTTTACCTTGATTCAGCCGATCCCGGAAAGGACGTGTCCATCTATATAAACTCACCCGGTGGCTCAGTTTATGCCGGACTCGGCATTTACGACACCATGCAGTACATCTCCAGCGATGTTGCCACCATCTGCACAGGCATTGCCGCTTCCATGGCTGCGGTGCTACTTGTGTCGGGAACAACAGGGAAGCGTTTCGCTCTTAAACATTCAAGAGTGATGATACATCAGCCCATGGGAGGTGCCCAGGGACAAGCTTCCGACATCGAGATTACCGCACGCGAAATCCAAAAATTGAAGAAAGAACTGTACACAATCATATCCGAGCATTCAGGTGTCCCGTTTGAAAAGGTTGAGAAAGACTCTGACCGTGACTACTGGATGACAGCCGAAGAGGCTAAAGACTACGGAATGATTGACCAGGTTCTTGTTAAAGCTAAACATTAATTTAGATGCCAAAGAAGAAAGATCTATCCTGCTGTTCTTTTTGCGGTCGTCCGGCAAGCATGGCTGAGGTATTGGTCCCTGCGGTTGACAAGCCCGACGTGTTCATCTGTTCGGAATGCGTGGAAGCTATCGACTCCATGCTTAAGGAATACCGTGACTCTAAAAAATCGGCAAGTAGCATAGACATTGACCTTACTGCGGTTCCAAAACCCAAGGAGATATACGAATTTCTCAATCAGTATGTCATCGGACAGGATGAAGCCAAGAAATTCCTTTCGGTAGCGGTTTATAACCACTACAAGCGACTGGCTCAGGACAAGGAAGAGGACACTGACATTGAGAAAAGCAATATAATCCTTGTGGGACCCACAGGTACCGGTAAGACGCTGCTTGCCAAGACTATAGCACGGTTGCTTGATGTTCCGTTCACGATAGTGGATGCCACGGTGCTTACTCAGGCAGGTTATGTGGGCGAAGATATTGAAAGCTTGCTCACCCGTCTGCTGCAAGTGGCTGACTATGACGTGGCTAAAGCGGAGAAAGGAATTGTGTTCATCGACGAAATCGACAAGATAGCCCGAAAGGGCGACAATCCGTCCATAACACGTGACGTGAGCGGCGAGGGCGTTCAGCAAGGGTTGCTGAAATTATTGGAAGGTTCGATAGTGAATGTGCCGCCGCAGGGTGGGCGCAAGCATCCGGAGCAGAAGATGATTCCGGTGGACACTAAGAACATACTGTTCATTTGCGGAGGCGCATTTGACGGTATCGAGCAGAAAATCGCCCATCGCCTTAACACCCATGTAGTGGGTTATTCCACCGATGCCGCAAAAGCGAGAATAAAGCGTGACAATTACCTTAAGTACGTGACTCCGCAGGACTTGAAATCATTCGGATTGATACCAGAGATAATAGGACGACTCCCCATTCTCACAAGCCTTGAGCCACTTGACCGAGAGGCTTTGCGCAGGGTGCTTACCGAACCCAAGAACGCCATAATACGCCAGTATAAGAAACTGTTCAGGATGGATGGCGTAGAGTTGTCATTTACCGATGAAGCTCTTGATTTTATTGTAGATAAGGCTATTGAGTATAAGCTCGGTGCCCGTGGCTTACGCTCGATAGTAGAATCAATCATGATTGACGCTATGTTTGAAATTCCTTCAACCGGCGAGAAGACCTTTGAGGTAGACAAAGCGTATGCGTCAGAAAAAATAGAGAAAGCTAATTTTGAGACTAATAATTTAACATAGATAAAACCATTCAAAATATCTGTGAGCTATGGTAAACAAACCAGTTCTGACCGAGGAGCTTAAACGTCATTTTGGATTTGACTCGTTTAAAGGCAATCAAGAAGCTATCATAACCAACGTTCTTGAGGGCAATGACACTTTTGTGCTCATGCCCACAGGGGGCGGTAAATCGTTATGCTATCAGTTGCCCGCTCTAATGATGGAAGGAACTGCCATTGTGATCTCTCCGCTCATCGCCTTGATGAAAAACCAAGTCGATGCGATGCGCCATTTCAGTGACCACGATGCCATTGCTCATTTCCTTAATTCTTCTCTTAACAAGTCGGCTATAGATATTGTAAAGAAGGACATTGTATCAGGAAAGACTAAACTGCTTTATGTAGCACCCGAGTCATTGACCAAAGAAGAGAACATCGAGTTCTTAAAGACGGTTCCTATCTCATTTTACGCCGTGGATGAAGCTCACTGTATATCGGAGTGGGGGCATGACTTCCGTCCGGAATACCGTCGTATACGTCCCATCATAAATGAGATATGCCGCCGCCCTGTAATCGCGCTTACAGCTACAGCGACACCCAAGGTTCAGCACGACATCCAGAAAAACCTTGGAATGCAGAACGCTGCGGTGTTTAAATCGTCATTCAACCGTGTAAATCTCTTCTATCAGGTACTTCCCAAGACTTCCAATATCGACAAGGATATAATAAAGTTCATCAAAGCCAATTCAGGCAAGAGCGGGATTATATATTGTCTTAGCCGTAAGAAAGTAGAAGAACTCGCTGAAATACTTAAGCTTAACAACATTAAGGCTCTCCCGTATCATGCCGGGATGGACACTGTGACACGTTCTGAGAATCAGGATGCTTTCCTTCTTGAGAAAGTGGACGTGATAGTGGCTACCATCGCATTCGGAATGGGTATCGACAAGCCCGATGTGAGATTTGTGATTCACTACGACATTCCTAAATCACTTGAAGGCTACTATCAGGAAACCGGTAGAGCCGGCAGAGACGGTGGCGAGGGAATATGTATAGCTTATTACATTCAGAAGGATCTTTTGAAGTTGGAAAAATTCATGCAAGGAAAGCCTCTTTCCGAGCAGGAGATAGGTAAACAACTATTAATGGAAACCGCCGCATATGCCGAATCCTCGTTGTGCCGCAGGAAGCAGCTTCTCCATTATTTTGGAGAGGAATATGAGGAGGACAATTGCGGTAATTGTGACAATTGTTTAAATCCAAAGAAACAAGTGGAAGCAAAAGACGATTTATGTGCAATTATTGAAACTGTTGAAGCTGTTAAAGAAAAGTTTAAAGCAGAACAGATTATAGACATATTACTTGGAAAGAACACCACCACGGTCAAAACTTTCCATCAGGAAGATCTTGATGTTTACGGATGTTTGAAAGGAGCCGATGCAAGGACACTGGCTTCAATCGTGCGCCAAGCCGTTATAGGCGGGTATCTTGACAAGGATATAGAAAACTTCGGATTGCTGAAGGTTACTAAGAAAGGGAAACACTTCCTGGCTCATCCCACATCCTTCAAAATTGTGGAGGACAATGAATTTAACGATGACGAGGAAGAGATTATAATGAAAAGCGGCGCTTCATGTGCCGTGGATCCGGAGTTATACAATATTCTCAAGGACTTGAGAAAGAAAATAGCCAAGAAATACGAATTGCCGCCTTATGTGATATTTCAGGATCCTTCGCTTGAGGCGATGGCTACTACTTACCCCATCACTCTCGAAGAACTGCAGAACATTCCCGGTGTAGGCACCGGCAAGGCAAAACGCTACGGCGAGGAATTCGTTAGGATAATCAAGCAGCATGTGGAGGAGAACGAGATTGAACGTCCCGAGGATCTCCGTGTAAGAAGCGTCGCCAACAAAAGCAAGCTTAAGATATCCATCATTCAAGGTATCGACCGCCAAATCCCGCTTGATGCACTTGCCGAGAGCAAAGGCCTTGAGTTCAGCGAACTGCTTGACGAGATAGAAGCCATTGTGTATAGCGGGACAAAGATCCACATCAACTACTTCATCAATGAAGTAATGGACGAGGATCGTCAAGAGGATATATTTGAATATTTCAAGGAGAGTGAAAGCGACGGCATCAAAGAAGCCATCGATGAACTCGGTTCCGAATATTCCGAAGAAGAAATTCGACTCATACGAATCAAATTCCTGTCGGAGATGGGGAACTAATATTCCGTCACTAATTAAATAATAATAAATTCAACTATTGGGAAGTTAAATATGGGAAAGAAAGGAAAAGACACGGCAATATTGCTGATGCACTGCCAGGATGAACCCGGTATCATAGCTGTGATTACCGAGTTCATCAATGTTAATGGCGGAAATATCGTGTATCTTGATCAGTATGTGGATAGAGTCAACTCTATCTTTTACATGAGAGTGGAGTGGGAACTGGAGAACTTCATAATCCCCAAGGATAAAATAAGCGATTATTTCCGCACGCTTTACGGTGTAAAATACAATCTTAATTACACGCTTAAATTTTCCGACAAGCGACAGCGCATGGCTGTATTTGTCAGCAAAATGTCGCATTGCCTTTTCGATATTCTTTCCCGTCAGTTCTCAGGCGAGTGGGATGTTGACATACCAGTAATTATAAGCAATCATCCTGACCTTAAGGTTGTGGCTGATCAGTTCAATATTCCTTATGAGGTCATCCCCATAACCGCTGAGAACAAGAAAGAGATGGAGCAGAAGGAGATGGAGATACTTGACAAGTATGAGATAGATTTCATCGTGCTTGCCCGTTATATGCAGGTATTGTCCGAGGATTTCATCAACAAGTATCCCCATCACATTATTAATATACATCACTCTTTCTTGCCTGCCTTTATGGGTGCGAAGCCGTACCATGCAGCCTATGAACGCGGCGTGAAACTTATAGGTGCTACAAGCCACTATGTGACTCCCGACCTTGATGCCGGACCTATTATCGAGCAGGACATCACTCGTGTCACTCACAAGGACACAGTCGAGGACCTTGTGAAGAAAGGTCGTGACCTTGAAAAGATTGTGCTGTCACGTGCAGTAGAGAAGCACATCCAGCGTAAGATTCTGACCTACAAGAACAAGACTGTGGTTTTTAGTTGATGGTAGCGGTTGTAAAATATAATGCGGGCAATAACTTTTCGGTTCTGGGTGCGCTTCGCAGGCTTGGAGTCGATGCCCTGCTTACTGATGACCCCCAAGAGCTAAGAAATGCCTCGAAGGTGATTTTCCCCGGACAGGGGGAAGCGAAATCGGCTATGGGATATCTCCGCGAGAAAGGGCTTGACGATGTTATAAAATCGTTGACGCAGCCTGTGTTGGGCATATGCATCGGTCAGCAGCTATTGTGCCGTCATTCCGAGGAAGGCGATGTGGACTGTCTTGGAATATTTGACCTTGACGTGAAGCATTTCCCGAAAGGGTCAGCCGGTGAACGGATTCCCCACATGGGATGGAACAATATCAAGCTCACTCCCGGCTCATTCATAGACCGGTCGATTGACGATGCCTACGTGTACTTCGTGCATAGCTATTATGTGCCCGTAAGCAAGTTTTCGTCGGCTGTGACTGAACACATCATTCCATTCAGCGCAGCTATAAGTAAGGACAACTTTTTTGCTACTCAGTTTCACCCTGAAAAAAGCGGAAAAGCGGGGGAGGCGATAATAAAAAATTTCCTTGAGCTATGATTACAATTACTCCTGCCATTGACATTATTGACGGAAAGTGCGTCAGGCTCACAAAGGGCGACTACAGCACTGCCCGCATATACAATTCCGATGTACTGGATGTGGCGCGCAGCCTTGAAGATGCCGGATGCCGACGGTTGCATGTGGTGGATCTGGACGGTGCCAGGTCGAGTCATATAGTGAATTATGCGGCTCTTGAACGCATTGCGTCCCACACCGGACTCATAATCGACTTCGGAGGGGGCATAAAAAGCGATGAAGATGTAAGAATAGCTTTTGAAAGCGGAGCTTCAATGATTACCGGAGGAAGCATTGCAGTGAAAAACCGCAGTCTTTTCCTTTCTTGGCTTGAATCCTATGGACCTGGCAAAGTAATCCTGGGGGCTGATGCGCGCGACGGCATGATTTCCACTTCAGGGTGGATGCATGACTCCGATGAAAAAATCATAGATTTTATTACCGAGTTCCATAATGCCGGAATCAGGAAAGTTATATCTACCGATATAAATGTCGACGGCACTTTCAGCGGTCCTTCCGTACCGGTGTACAAGGACATCTTGACAGCGGTTCCCGACATATATTTAATCGCAAGCGGGGGCGTAGGGTCGATGGACGACATATATGCTCTTGATGAAATTAATGTTCCTGAAGTGATTGTGGGAAAAGCTCTTTACGAAGGGAAAATATCGCTTCGCGAGCTTGAGTCGTTTAACTGTAAAAATTTGTGACTATGCTTGCTAAACGTATCATCCCTTGCCTTGATGTCAAGGACGGCAAAACAGTGAAAGGTGTTAATTTTGTGAACTTCCGTGATGCCGGCGACCCTGTAGTTCTTGGAAAGCAATACAGCGAGAACGGTGCTGATGAACTGGTGTTCCTTGACATAACCGCGTCCCATGAAGGAAGAAAAACATTTACCGATATGGCGCGCAGAGTCGCCGAGAACATTGACATACCGTTCACCGTAGGCGGCGGTATAAATCAGGTGGAGGATGTCGACCGGCTGCTTAACGCCGGTGCCGACAAAATCTCCATAAATTCGGCTGCCCTTCGGAATCCGTCTCTTATTGACGACATTGCCTCAAGGTATGGCTGCCAAGTGTGCGTGGTGGCTATTGATGCCCATTTTGTCAATGGTGAATGGATATGTTTTATGAACGGTGGACGCATTCCCACTGACCGCCGTCTTGTCCGGTGGGCTTATGAAGCTCAGGAACGAGGCGCAGGTGAGATTCTGTTCACAAGTATGGACCACGACGGAGTGAAAACCGGATTCGCATGTGATGCGCTGGCTGCTCTGCATGACACACTTTCCATTCCGGTGATAGCATCGGGCGGAGCCGGAACCATGGAGCATTTCTACGATGCTTTCGCGCTCGGAAATGCCGATGCGGCTTTGGCTGCGAGTGTTTTCCATTTCGGTGAAATCCCTATTATGGATTTAAAAAATTATTTAAAAAACAGGAATATAAATATACGTATATAATATGGCACAGCTTGATTATTCAAAACTCAATGGATTAGTACCGGCTATCATTCAGGATGCCAGGACTAAAAATGTCCTGATGCTTGGTTTTATGAACGAAGAGGCTTACCTCAAAACTGTAGCTACCGGGAAAGTGACATTTTTCAGCAGAACTAAACAATGTCTTTGGACTAAAGGGGAGGAAAGCGGCAATTTTCTTAATGTGGTAGACATCCTTGAGGATTGTGACTGGGACACTTTATTGATTAAAGCCATTCCGGAGGGCCCCACCTGCCATAAAGGCACTGACACTTGCTGGGGCGAGGACAACAAATGGGGTGTTGAATTCCTGAGTTATCTGCAACGTTTCATCGAACGCCGCCATCAGGAGATGCCGGAAGGCTCCTATACTACATCTTTGTTTAAGTCAGGCGTGAACCGCATGGCTCAGAAAGTAGGGGAGGAAGCCGTGGAAACTGTTATCGAAGCCACCAACGGCACTGACGACCGATTGGTCTACGAAGCATCTGACTTATTGTATCATCTCATTGTGCTTCTTACTTCTAAGGGGCTGACTATCGACCAGCTATCGGAAGAACTTGCTAAACGCCATAAAGAATAGGTCATGTCAGGAGTTATCGTAAACTATAAGGGTGTAGAGATATCCCGTAAGGAACACATTGTGCTGAAGAATGTCGACCTGACCCTCAATTCCGGAGAATTCAACTATATAATAGGCAAAGTAGGCAGCGGAAAAAGCAGCTTGATGAAGTCGATGTATGCGGAGATTCCTATTGAGATAGGTGAGGCCGACGTGCTTGGATACGATATGGTGAACATAAAACGCAAGATGATACCTTATCTGCGTAGAGAAATAGGCATCGTATTCCAGGATTTCCAACTCCTTACTGACCGATCGGTTTACGATAACCTCTCATTTGTGCTGAAAGCCACAGGATGGAAGAACCGCGACGAGATGGACGAACGCATCGAAGAAGTGCTCAAAGAGGTGGGGATGATTACTAAATCCTATAAAATGCCTCATGAGCTTTCCGGCGGCGAACAACAACGAATCGTGATAGCAAGAGCCATTTTGAACCGTCCGCAGTTGATTCTTGCCGATGAACCTACCGGTAATCTTGACCCTGCGACAGGAGAGCAGATTGTGGGATATCTTCATGATATAGCACAAAGCGGAACTGCAGTTCTCATGGCGACTCATAATCTGGGATTGGTCGAACGGTTCCCCGGCAATGTGTTCAAATGTGAAGATAAACAGCTTTTGACACTGAAATAGTATCATTTTTAAGTGCATAATTGCTTTTACTGACAAATTTTGTGTTATTTGTCAGTAATTATGTGTAATTTTGCAGCCATAATCTGTAAATTCAATTGTAAAGGATGAAAGTTTTAAAGTTTGGAGGCACCTCTGTTGGGTCTGCCCAAAGAATTAAAGAAGTTGCTAAGCTTGTAACTGCAAGAGGAAAGAATATCATTGTTCTATCTGCCATGTCAGGGACTACCAACACATTGGTGGAAATTTCGGAGTATCTCTACAAGAAGAATGTGGATGGTGCGAAAGAAACCGTGAATCAACTGGAAGCTAAGTACATGCGTGTTATTGATGAGCTTTATGATTCACCTGCGTCCAAGGAGATGGCAAAGAAAGAAATAAAAGGCTGTTTTAACTACATCCGCTCATTTACAAAGGACATTTTCACTTTATTTGAAGAAAAAGAGATTCTGGCGCAAGGTGAGTTGATGTCGACTGCGCTCATGAACATATATCTTCAGGAAAAGGGTGTAAACTCTGTGTTGCTCCCGGCTCTTGAATTCATGAGAACCGACAAGAACGCCGAACCTGACCTGCAGTATATCCGCCATCGTCTTGCTTCTCAGCTCGAAAAGCATGAGGATGCCGACATTTACATCACTCAGGGTTACATATGCCGTAATGCCTACGGCGAAATCGACAACCTTCAGCGAGGCGGCAGTGACTACACTGCGTCACTTATAGGCGCGGCAATCAATGCCGAGGAGATTGAGATATGGACTGACATCGACGGAATGCACAACAATGACCCGCGTTTCGTGGAAGGCACAAAGCCTGTGCATGAACTGCATTTCGAAGAAGCAGCTGAGCTTGCCTATTTTGGAGCCAAAATTCTCCATCCCACATGCATTCTCCCGGCTAAG
This sequence comes from Bacteroidales bacterium GP4, assembly GCA_001701065.1. Lineage (GTDB taxonomy): Bacteria > Bacteroidota > Bacteroidia > Bacteroidales > Muribaculaceae > Muribaculum. The sequence continues at coordinate 9,061 of DAAL01000129.1, read as the reverse complement.
TTGAATAATATACCTGTGAGGTTGCTCAATACCATGCAGCCTGACGCAGCAGGTACCTTGATTCACAACACTGCGTCATCATGCGCCATTAAAGCTGTTGCGGCTAAGGACAACATAACCGCTATAAAGATTAAGAGCGGACGTATGTTGCTCGCTTATGGTTTCCTTCGCAAGGTATTTGAAGTGTTTGAGACCTATCAGACATCAATAGATATGATTACCACTTCCGAAGTGGGCGTGTCATTGACCATCGACAACGAACGTAATCTCTCTAACATCATCGACGAGTTGCGCAAATTCGGTACTGTAACCCTTGACCGTGACATGGTGATTGTGTGCGTAGTCGGTGACCTTGAATGGCAGAACCGTGGCTTTGAAGCAAAAGCGCTCGATGCCTTAAAGGACATCCCAGTGAGAATGATTTCTTACGGCGGAAGCAATTACAATATCTCATTCCTGATTAAGAAAGAGGACAAAGTGAAGGCTTTGAACCTCCTGAGTGAACATCTTTTTAAGAATGACTGATATGGCTAAGTTCCCTGTAACGGAGTTTGAATCTAAAAAAACTCCGTTTTATTATTATGACAAGGAGCTTCTCGCACGGACTCTTGATGCGATAAAAGAAGCTGCTCCCGATAAGAATTTTCATGTTCACTACGCCATTAAGGCTAACGCTAATCCTGAGATTCTTTCCATCATCGCCAATGCCGGCTTAGGTGCTGACTGCGTAAGCGTGGGTGAAGTGAAAGCATCCTTAGATGCCGGATTCCCCGCTGACAAGGTTGTGTTTGCCGGAGTAGGGAAGAGCGACGAAGAAATAGACTATTCCATTGACCATGACATAGCATGTTTCAATGTAGAGTCTTTGCCCGAACTGCAGCTTATAGCCGAGATGGCGGCTGATAAAAGCCGTGTGGCTAACGTGGCGTTGCGTGTCAACCCCAATATCGATGCCCACACTCACCATTACATCACCACAGGACTGAGCGAGAATAAGTTTGGTATCGACATGGCGTTGCTTGACAAGGCTATCGCTTACTGTCAGAAGCAGCCCAGCCTGCGGTTGCTCGGACTTCATTTCCACATAGGGTCTCAACTCACTGATATGGAGCCTTACAGGATGTTGTGCAACCGCATTAATGAATTGGTTGAGGAATATGCCGCTGAAGGCATTACATTCTCCTGGCTTAATGTGGGTGGTGGACTTGGTATTGACTATAACGCCCCTGACACCAATCCTATACCTGATTTTAAACAGTTCTTTGAGATATTCCGCACCGGAATCAAGAATGTGGATAAGTTTCAGATTCACTTTGAGCTTGGACGCTCTATTGTGGCACAGTGCGGCAGCCTTATCACCAAGGTTCTGTATGTAAAGGAAGGCATAGCCAAGAAATTTGTGATTGTCGATGCAGGATTCACTGATCTCATCCGTCCTGCGCTGTATCAGGCTCACCACAAGATTGAAAATATCACGAGCACTTCCACCGTCGATGACACTTATGATGTGGTAGGACCTATCTGTGAATCGTCCGACAGTTTCGGTCAAAACGAGGTCCTTCCCGCGACCAAGCGCGGCGACCTGATTGCCCTTCGTTCAGCAGGTGCTTACGGTGAAATTATGGCATCTCAATACAATTGCCGTAATCTCCCCGGTTCAGTTATACTATAGACTTATAAGTTATTTTGATATAAGATAAATCCAAAGATTATTAATACTGTGGCATAACTGACGACAAAGGTTATGCCACATATTTTTAACCACTTAAGAGATTTAAATAATTGCATCTTGTAATCTTCATCAATTAGAAATTGATGAAGAGCCTGAATACTAAAGAATAAAGGAATAAATCCTAAGAACGGCACAAAAATTGCAAAAATTAAACTCACTAATGTAATGGAAATAATACTATTGCGAATCATTTGAATTTAAATTTTATACATTTAATATTATGGAAACGGAAATATTAAGATTATTATTGTATATCATGACAATAGGACTTCTATCTTGCTTAGTAATATGGATTTTAATATATTGTACTACAATATATCGACATAACATTGAAAAAACATTTATATTAAAAGATTATAGCCAAACAGAACTCAAGCTTGCTGAAAGTAATAAAAATAATGATTTTTTGAAATACATTGCAATATCACAATTTAAGAAAAATTGTACCGCATTCAATAATTTGTGTAGGGTATTTGAACAAGGGGATAATTCTATTGCACGAAAAAGTATTATTTATGATGCAGTTGAAAATGAAATGGCTTCAATTTCTAAAGACAAGATTTTATATGATGCGGAACAGGTCTTAAACACAACGCATGATAATATAATTCTAAAATTGCGCAAACAGTATCCGAATCTCAGAGAAGACTACATAAAGATTGCAATTTTAAACGGAGTGGGATATAATATAAATACCATTGGGTATATCTTAAGCCAAAATGTAAAAACAGTATATACTAATAGGAGCCGATTACGAAATAGCATAAAAGAAGGGGGTGAATTTTATTTAGATTTATTGAAAAAACAGACATAATAGCGGCTATTTTTATGGAATGGATTTTTGAAGAATTTTATTGATTAGTTGCCAACTTAATATCTTTATATATAATATTTTACGATTAAGCTGAAGAATTTTTTGATTTTAAAATTTCATATAATGGATATAATTTTGTGTACATTTTTATTAACAACTTAAATTAAATTAATTATGGTATTTTTAAAATCAAAATACTTATGTGAAGTATTATTGTTACTTTTAATTCCAATCTTTTTTTCTTGTTCCTCTGAGAAAAATCGGAGTGAAATCAATTATGGTAATATGGAAGAGGAAGAATTTGGATATGAACTAAAAGAGATATCGAATACTTTGGGGATTTCGAGAGGTCTAGAGAATAGTGAGGAGTATCTTCTATCTGTTTATGAGCTAGAAAATCCAGATGAAAAACTAGAAGCCATTCTAGTTTTTGAAGAAATTGATAATAATTATACTAAAACCTATCATTATACAACGGAAGGTGATTTATTTGCTACTATTTTAATTAGGGATAATAACTATATTGAAGATATACAGTTAGAGTACGAAGACACTATGGTTTCTAGAGGTGTAAGCAGTTGGTATAGATGTACTAATAACCAATATAAAGTTCTAAAAGAGAGAATGAATGAAAACCATGCTTTAGCTTGTGGTCTTGGAGATATTTATTTTGGCGCATGTACTGTTGCTACAGCTCTGTATGGAGGGTTTAAATGTTTATGAAATTTGGATTATATATACAAAAACATTAAATTTGTTTGTAATACTAATTTTTAATTATAAAAAAAATGACAAAAAGAATTCAGATGGTCTTATTTTTATCAATAATATTGACAATACTATGTCCAATATTTGGTATTTTGCCCCTGTGGTTCAGCCTAAAAACTTTTACTACAAAGGATAATGTGCAAGAAGTGGCAATTCTTACAACTAAAGCTACAAAATGGCTTAAGATATGTGCTATTGCTATGGTTGTGACTTATATAGCTGTAGTAGGCTTTATGATATATCTTATGCAACAATAAGGTATAGTAACCTTGATATAAAAAATGGAGTAGGGAATCAATATCTCTACTCCATTACTGCTTTTATAAACAAACCTAATATCGGGATATTATATTTTTCCGACTAATTCAATGCTGGGAGTCAATGTTTTATCTCCCTTTTTCCAACGGGCGGGGCATACCTGTCCGGGATTATTGGCAACATACTGAGCAGCCTCCACTTTCCTTAATAATTCGGATGCGTCACGACCAATTCCATTGTCCTGAATCTCGGCAATTTTGATTTTTCCTTCCGGATCTACTACAAATGTGCCTCGATAGGCAAGAAAATCCTCTTTGTTAAGCACACCGAATGATTCGCTCAACATACCGGTTTTGTCGGCAAGCATCGGGAACTTTATCTGACGGATGCTCTCTGATGCGTCAGCCCAGGCTTTATGGGTGAACTGAGTGTCGGTGCTTACTGAAATCACTTCCACGCCAAGTTGACGGAACTTGTCATAGTTGTCAGCCATGTCAAGAAGCTCGGTAGGACACACAAAGGTGAAATCGGCAGGATAAAAGAAGAACACTGTCCATTTGCCTTTGATATCATCGTTGCTAAGGTCTATAAACTCGCCGTCCTTATATGCCGGGAGTTTAAAATCAATCACTTGTTTGTTGATTATTGTTTCCATAATTATTCTAATATTTTTAATCTCAGTGTTATAACATCCGATACCATGAATAGTTAGGGGAGTTAATATTAAGGAATCAGAAATAATCCAAAAAGTTATTGCGCATTTTCACTCATTGCATTCTTAACATAATATTGATTATGGGAACAATTAGCGCAGGATTTAATTATTCCATATAATCGCTGAACTATTCACATAATATCATGTTATTATTATTGTAATATAAGCGATATTTACATGTTTTACCACTAATGGTTTCAATATTATGAGAAAAAGTTCATTGTTAAGAACAACTCTGTTGTCAGGCACGGCGATAATCACATTGCCTATGTACGCCCACGATCCCAAAGATCTTCCGGCTACTGATTCCACTTACATTTATAGCGATACACTCAAGCGAGGTGTCACTCTGCAGGACGTAACTGTTGTGCATAGAGTCAACCACCTTAATGAAATCGCAAAGGTCGATTTGGACAAGAATCCTGTGCGTTCTTCTCAGGAGGTGTTGCGCATTGTTCCCGGATTGTTCATTGCCCAGCACGCCGGCGGCGGAAAAGCTGAACAGATGTTTTTGCGCGGATTTGATCTTGACCATGGGACTGACATCAATATCTCTGTTGACGGGATGCCTGTTAATATGGTGAGCCATGCCCACGGTCAAGGATATGCCGACTTGCATTTCCTCCAGCCAGAGCTTATAGAAAGCGTGGAATTTGACAAAGGCAATTACAACATGATGTTCGGCGACCTTGCCAATGCAGGATATGTAGCCTTCAAGACCAAGGACCGGATGCCAAATGAAATAGCTGTAGAAATCGGAACCCATGAATACCAACGTTACCGTGCGTCAATGTCGTTTCTCAACTCCAAGACTCAAAGCCTATACGCAAGCATGGCATTTCTCAACGACGAGGGATTTTTTGATTCTCCGCAACATTTTAAACGATTCAACTTCATGACTAAGTACACAAATTGGGGCGAGTCGTCAAAGTTCAGCATAAGCCTCTCCCATTTTAACAGTTCCTGGAACGCTTCGGGACAAATTCCTGAACGTGCTGTCAACAACGGTACTATTGGATGGTTTGGCTCACTTGACGCAAGCGAAGGAGGAAGCACGTCACGCACAAGCCTTAACCTGAGTCATCACATGCACATGCCTGATTATTCGGAACTTAACACAACTGCTTATCTCTCCTACTACACATTCAGCCTTTTCTCCAACTTCACTTTCCAACTCAATGATCCTGAGCACTGGGATGAGATTAACCAGCGTGAAAAACGCTTTATCGGTGGTGCCAACAGTGTTTATACCCATCGTTTTGATGTGGGTGAAGAGACTTGGAAATGGGCAACAGGAGCCGGATTCCGTTATGACATGGTTAAAGACATAGCCCTTTACCACACTGAAAAGCGCAATCAATTAGGCACTTATGCTCTTGGCGACATAGGCGAAAGCTCATTGTTTGCCTACACAGGCATAGAAATGAATCTTGGGCGATGGATGATAAACCCCTCGGTAAGAGTTGATTGGTTCCATTTTAACTATACCGACAAGACAGCGACCGAATATTCCGACCCCGGTGTTGCTCAAGCCACAGTAAGCCCCAAGCTTAACATCATCTATAATCCGTCGGACTATGTGCAGCTGTTCCTAAAAGGCGGTAAAGGATTCCATAGCAACGATGCCCGTGTAGTAGTGGTTGAAAACGGCAAGAATGTCCTTCCCGTGACGTACGGCGTTGATCTTGGACTACACTGGAAGCCGTTCCCTACCCTCATGCTCAATGCCGCCGGATGGTTCCTGTTCATGGAGGATGAACTTGTGTATGTGGGTGATGAAGCCATAGTCGAGCCAAGCGGCAGAAGCCGACGTTTAGGACTTGATGTGGGAGTGCGCTGGGAATTCCTGAAGAATTTTTATTTTCAAGCTGACTACACTTACAGCCATGGACGCATGGTCGACGAGCCCAAAGGACAGGACTATATTCCGCTGGCTCCTGTAAGCACATTCCTTACAGGTCTCACCTATCAGAACAAGAATTTCAGCATAGGAGCATCGGGGCGTTTTCTAAGCCGTCGTCCGGCAAATGAAGACTACTCCCTTGCCACGTCAAGCTACTTTATTATAGATGTGAACGCAAGCTACACGTGGAAGAAATTTACATTTGGAGCCGCAATCGAGAATCTTCTTAATAAGAAATGGCGCGAGGCTCAGTTCGCCACCGAAACCCTCATTCCGGGCGATAAGGAACCGATAACTGACATTTGCTTTACTCCCGGTACCCCATTTGCTTTCCGTGGCTCCATTGCCTTCAATTTTTAGGAATCGTCCACAGTGAACAGCTACTAAATAGTGTTATCATCATTTAACGCCCTAAACCTTTCAGGTAACAAGGGCGTTTTCTATATGAATTTAAAATTTAAAGGATTATGAAAGTAACCATTTACGAACAACCCAAGTTGCCCTATGCACCCGATGCTTTGGAACCGTACATCAGTGAGGAAACCATAAGCTACCATTGGGGCAAGCATGAAAAGACTTATATCGACAACCTTAATAAGTTGGTCGAAAATACCGAATGGGAAGATACTCCTCTGGAAGATATCATCCGTAAGGCTGAAGGGCCGTTGTTCAACAACGCTTCACAGGCTTGGAACCACATCTTCTATTTCTTCTCTTTCTCGCCCACAGGCGGCGGTGAACCTACCGGTGATTTAGCTGAAGCTATAAACCGTGATTTCGGTTCATTCGAGGACTTTAAGCAGATGTTTGAGAAAGCCGGTGCTGATATTTTCGGCTCAGGCTGGGTTTGGCTTTCTCAGGACAAAGACGGACGTCTTTTTATAACTCAAGGTCCTAACGCTTCCAACCCATTATGTCAGGGTCTCACTCCTATTTTGACCTTCGATGTATGGGAACATGCCTACTACCTCGACTACCGTAACCGCAGAGCCGAAGCTCTTAACAAATGGTGGAACATAGTCGACTGGGACGTAGTTGGCAGCCGATACTCCAAGAAACTTTAATTTGAAAAGACTTTTTCTCATATCTAACGTTATAAGCGTAATTCTATAGCACTTTTAAGCATAATGTGATGAATTGGGTGAGAAGGACTCGTGAGGGCCCTTCTTACTATTTTTTAGAGCCTGTTTTGATAAACTATTGGTAGGTTATCGTTGTTAAATTGCTATAAACAAATACGGATATGACTGTTTCAGCTATTAATACTCAACCTGCGGTAAAAGACAGCAAAGCGAAGAAAAAATTCCTCACCTTCCTTCATATACTTGTGTTGATATGCTCGATTATTTTAATCATATGCATATCTTACGATTGCTTCAGGAATATATCGTTCCTTGCCAATTCCACTTATATGAAGATACAGCTGTACATCTGCCTCTTCTTCATAGCCGATGTGGTGATTGAGTTCTTTATGTCCAGGAATAAGTGGAAGTATTTCTACACTCATCTTTTCTTCCTTATCGTGAGCATTCCTTATCTGAACATCATACGTTACTATGACATTCCTCTGTCACCGGAGCTTGAATATCTCGTCCGTTTCATTCCCATGATTAGAGCAGCCTATGTGCTGACCATCGTTTTGGGTGTGCTGTCCACTGACAAGATTTCAAGTCTTTTCACCGCTTATCTGGGACTTCTGATAGCGACGGTGTATTTCGCAAGTCTGTTATTTTTCATAGAAGAGCATTATGTCAATCCCGGTGTCACTACTTATTGGTCGGCATTATGGTGGTCGTTTATGGATGTCACTACTGTGGGATGCAACATAAACGCTATTACTCCCACCGGTAAGGTGCTTGCGGTGATTCTCGCTGCCGAAGGGCTTATAATGTTTCCTATATTCACGGTCTATATCACTAACGCATTGACCAAAAACAAGAGCGCATCAGCTGCTGCCTCCAAAGAGTCAAAAAAATCTAAATTAGCTCCTTCCGGCAACGCTCAATAGTGGTTATTTTACGAAAAAATCGTAACTTTGAAAGAATAAACTGCGACTCCTTGTGATGAAAAAACTGTTAATGCTCCCTTTTGTCGGAATATCTTGTGCCGCAATGGCACAAGTGTCGTTTATTGGCAATGAGGATAAGATATTGGAAGAAACGCCGCCCGCATCGTCCGGGCTTAATTGCGTGTACATTGTCAGAAACACATCAGGAGTCCGGTGCCGGTATTCATCTTCCGGTAGCCATCCGGTAAAAGTCTATCGATTCCATAAAGAAGGAGCATCCCACGCCACTCCCGTACCTGCCACCAACACAACTGACCGAGAATGGACGTTTGAACTCGGAGAAGGCGACTGTGGATACATAATTGAGGACGGCACAAAGAGTGTCTTCATGTGGATTGTGGACTATGATGCCAACAGGCTTGAACTGGGTTCGATGAACATAAACGCTGAAAGCGACTGCAACACCGTGATTCTTGATGTCGCAGGTCATATATCCCCCATCTACTATTATTCGATAAACGGACAGCGCATGGAACTTAGCCGCGACATGAAACTATCTTACACCAATCTTGTGTATGACGAGGCATCATTTTCATTCATTGAGGAGAATTGCGACAAAGCTGTGTCAGCTGCATCATCCATAAGATTAGCCGCGCCTTTTTGTTCGACTGACTTTACTCTGTCAGGCGACAGGTTCTTATCGGGATGGGGCGAAAAACTCACAGTCAGTTCACCCTACTACACCGCGACAGCTTTAACTGCCGAGACATCGGCTACACAGGTTGAGCGCGACAATCCCAACGAAATGAACAGTGCCGATGCCAATCTTGGCGGTTCAGCGCCGGCTGAAATCGATTTTGAAG
>DAAL01000113.1 GCA_001701065.1 Bacteroidales bacterium GP4 | reverse complement strand
CGGGCGACTTTGTGTCGTCCGGGTGGCTGTGAACATATCGGTGTCGATAGGCGACAAGCTGCGTGGCTTTAAAGGAAGTCTTGTGGCGGCATCCGGCACTATTTTGCCGTCGTTCACTCTCATATTGCTGATAGCGATATTTCTCACTCCCGACATAATAAAGAACAATGAGATTGTGTCCAAGATATTTCTGGGAATCCGTCCTTGTGTCGTGGCACTGATAATCGCTCCCGTGATTACTTCGGCGCGCGCGGCAAAGATAGGTTGGAAAACGGTGTGGATTCCTATTGTGGTTGCCGCGCTCATTTATGCCGGTCTAAGCCCCATATGGTTTATCCTCTTGGGTGGACTTGGAGGGTATCTGTGGGTGACACGGTTCCACCGTACATTAAAATCAATGGATAAAGAGAAGGAGAATAAGTGATGGGAGTGTATTTGAAACTTATTTGGGCGTATCTGAAGATAGGGTTATTCGGCTTCGGCGGCGGCTATGCCATGCTTGCCCNNTAGGAATCCACACCGTTTTCCAACCGAACGTGAAGTGGTGAATTCCGGCTGGATATCGGAACAGATGTTCACTGACATTGTGGCGATATCGCAGATGACCCCGGGTCCTATAGGGATAAACAGCGCGACTTACATCGGTTATGTTGTTACCGGCAATGTTTTCGGATCTTTCCTGACCACCGCTGTGGTAGTTCTTCCTTCGTTTCTGCTGGTGCTGTATGCAAGCCATTTTATACGCCGACACAAGGAGTCGGGTGTGATTAAAGGAATATTCACCGGGCTTCGTCCCGTGGTGATAGGACTTATCGCGTCGGCTGCGTTGCTGTTGATGAACCGGCAGAATTTTCCTGATAACGACATAAGTATTCTCATCTGCTTAGTGTCGTTCCTGCTTGTGTACTTCACCCGCATTCATCCTATTTTTATAATATGTCTTGCCGGAATCACCGGTCTAATTGTGTATTGACATGGATTACAAAGAAGCTATAGATTTTCTATATAATCAACTGCCTATGTATCAGCGGGTGGGCGCGCCGGCTTACAAACCGGGTCTCGACACCTGCATCAATCTTGCCCGTGCTTTCGATAATCCTCAGGACGGATTTAAGTCGGTCCACATCGGGGGAACTAACGGAAAAGGCTCAACGGCGCACACTCTTGCCGCCATCATGCAGTCGGCTGGATATAAAGTGGGGCTTTACACTTCGCCTCACTTGATTGATTTCCGTGAGCGCATACGTGTCAACGGCGAGATGATTCCTGAAGATGCAGTGACTGATTTTGTTGAACGTTTTCTAAGCATGCACCTTGACTGTTCTCCGTCATTCTTCGAACTTACAATGATTATGGCGTTTGAGTATTTCGCTAAAGAGAAAGTGGATATCGCCATGATAGAAGTGGGACTTGGCGGACGGCTTGACAGCACTAATATAATTACTCCGGAACTGTGTGTGATTACCAACATTTCGTTTGACCACATGCAATTTCTCGGAAACACGCTTCCTGCGATAGCCGGCGAAAAAGCAGGAATAATCAAGAACGGAATACCGGTGGTGATAGGCGAGGCTTCCGGCGATGTAAAGAAGGTGTTTGAACACCGTGTCGAGGAAGTTCACGCTCCCATTGTTTTTGCCGATGAATCCCCTCTGTTCTCTTCTTATGAGATAGCCGCCGACGGAATTTATTATAAAGGTACTTCGGTGGGTGATTTTAAAGGAGTGCTGACCGGAGAGTATCAATTGAAAAACACTGCGACTATACTCTGCGCCGTTGAGCAGCTAAGGGCGCTACATTGGAACATAAGTGACGATGCTGTCAAGAATGGCTTCGCTCACGTGGATTCTCTCACAGGGCTTGCGGGACGTTGGATGAAAATCAGCGACGCTCCTCTCACGGTGTGTGACACGGGGCACAATGAAGGCGGCTGGAAGTATCTGAGCCATCAGATAAACCGTTCATGCGGGGTGAAGCATCTTGTGATAGGATTTGTCAGCGACAAAGATGTGTCCCACATCATGAAGCTTATGCCAAAAGACGCTAAGTACTATTTTACCCGTCCTTCGATAGGGCGAGGAATGGATGAAAATCATTTGGCGGCGACAGCAAAAAAAGAAGACCTCCGCGGGGAAGTCTTCAGTGATGTAAAATCAGCTTATGAGGCTGCAAAAGCAAGTGCGTCCAAGGATGATTTCATCTATGTGGGAGGCAGCACTTTTGTAGTGGCTGATTTCTTGTCCTATCTGGAGGAGATCAGCGCACAGCTATAACCTCTATCTCCACAAGCACATTCTTGGGCAGTGTCTTTACAGCTACCGCCGAACGAGCCGGGAAAGGAGGATTGAATGCCTTGGCATAAACTTCGTTCATGGCTGCGAAATCGTTCATGTCGGCAAGGAACACTGTGGTTTTGACTACATTGTCCATTGATAGTCCTGCGGCTTCAAGGATTGCTTTCACATTGGCAAGTGACTGAGTGGCTTGTGCTGTGATTCCTTCGGGGATATTACCTGTGGCAGGGTCAATGGGAATCTGACCTGATGCGAATAGCATGGAACCTGTGTCGATTGCTTGGCTGTAAGGGCCTATGGCACCCGGAGCCGCTGTTGTAGAGATGGAATTTTTCATTTTGGTTTATTAAGTTAGTTATTTAATTCTTTTGACACTCTCGGTGATGGAGTGCCGTCAACATTTACGTTCAAGTTTAATAGAAGAGTATCCTTTCCGGCATCAAATGCTTCCTGAAGGGTTTCGTCGATAAGGTCGATAACGGTTTTGAACTCTTCCTGGAAGTTGGGGATGAATCCTGTGCTTCCTTCGGTGTTTATTTTCTCCAGCAAGTATCCTACCGTGATGTCGTGGATATCGACTGCGGGCACATAGGCATGGGATTCTTTTTCGGTAGTGGAATATACCACTATCAGCAATCCTGCGTCTACCATTTCAGCGATAAGATCGGTCACAATTTTCGACGGCATGTGGTATAACGCCGCAAAGTCGCGCACGGTGAGTGGCGGAAGCTGGCGTTGGAATCGCTTTACCACGATAGTCATTATCACAGTGCATATCTTGAGCTTGTACTCAAGCGATATCCTTTCTATGTCATTGCTGAAATTGAACTGGAATATGTTCTGCGCTGAATAGCACAATACCGCTCCCGAGAGGGTTATTGTCCACACAAGCTGCAGCCATATCAATAATAAAGGCAAAAAGGCGAAACTACCGTAGATGGCATTGTACTTCGATACATATATCTGTCCCGAAACGAACAGATATTGCAGAATCTGGAACGCCGTGCCGGCAAATATTCCTGACACCACAGCATGTTTGAATCTGACTTTGGTGTTCGGGAAAAGCAAGTACATCCCGATGAACGAAAGCCAAACCAGCACAAATGGTATAAAATCGAGGATTGTCTTAAGTGCCGGGCTGAATATCTTGAAGTGAGGATTGTCGACGATAGTCGTGGACATGAGAATGGAGATACCGCTTGAACACACCATCAATATAGGAAGCAAGAAGAGAATGGCGGTGTAGTCAATGACTTTTCGGGGAAAAGTGCGGTCAGTCTTAACTCCCCATATTTTATTGAACGCATTCTCGATGTTGCTCATCAATGATATGAGGGTCCACAATAAAAATACCAAACCCACTCCCACGAATATGCCTTGCGATGCCTGTTCAAGATAATGGTCGACAAATTCAAGTGCCATCTCTATAGTGCTGCGTTGCGCCGGGACCATAGTGGCAAGCTGCGACTTCAAAAGATTCTGGAAGCCGAAACCTCGTCCGATGGCAAATAGCATGGCAAGCGCAGGCACTATGGCAAGCATGGTGTTGTAGGTCAGAGCCGATGCGCGGTTCTGCAGTTCGCTGTTCATGAACGATTTCACTGACAGGTTGATGGTCTTTATCGTATTCACCTTCCAGTTAAGCCTTGTGTCGCTCCACACTCCTTGGGTGCAGTATTGGTAAGCTTGCTTGGCTTTTTCAGTCCATGAGTATATTATGTCGCTCAAGCGTTTGAATAATCTATTCGTGTTTTTACTCATAACGAGAATATTTTCTACAAAATAACAAAAAATAAATCTTATGTAACGAATATTATCGAGTGAAAAGTGAAAAAAAACAGGATGTGGTTAATCACTTGTTCTTTTATTCCAACAAATTCAACACATGGATTGTTATAGTACTAAAATAATCAACTAAAACTAAAAATTTATGAATCTCACGAAGTTTAACTTATTAGGCTACTCCAAGAGCTGGTGGCTCGTGTTGATAGCAGGGATTGTGATGGTGATTTGTGGCTTTGCCTATTGGTTCTGGCCTGCTGCCGGATTCGCGATTGCGTCACAGATTTTCGGATGGCTGCTTATCCTCGTTGGTATAGTACAGCTATGTGTGGCTGCCGGTCCTAATTATCCTAAAGGATGGGGCTGGTGGATTGCCGGTGGTATCATCGACATGTTTGTGGGTTTCCTGATGGTAAGAAGTGTTTTACTTTCGGAAGCTGTGTTCCCTTATTTCCTTGCTTTGATATTCATTTACTGGGGTATAACCATGATTATTAACTCGGTAAGCGGACATAAAGGGAAATATTGGTGGCTTTACCTTGTCAACGGTATTCTGTTGATGCTCATCGGGTTCTTCTTCATTGAAGCCGGCTACATCCAGGATATGATGATGGTAAGCTTCTTGACTTCATTGGCATTTATCTATTGGGGCTTCTCCATCTGTATGATTGCCTATGACATCAAGCCCATGGGGGAAATCGATAAGTAAATTATTCAGTATTGTTCATAATAAAGCGGGGTCAGCAAGTGATGCCAACCTCGCTTTATTTGTTAAATATTCTTACCGGGAGTCCTTTTATTTTGATATGTATAAATAAAGCTGTAACTTTAGCTTTCAATGGATTAAACTATGGCTTAAGTCAGTAGTCTAATTCTTTAACTAACTTAAAATAAGGATTTATATTTATGAAGGCAAAGAAACTTTTTTTAATGACCTCTTTCATAGTCGGATGCTTGTTCTCGGCATATGCTCAGGGAAGTTTCGAGGATGATATTTATTATAATCCTGCTAAGGACACCAAGGCTAAGCTTGAGAAAAAGGCTAAGGCGTTGAATCAACCGGTAACTCAGTCCAACTATAATTACTCTATCGGCGGTCATGATTATAACGGTGCCGACACTTATGTTGTCAATTCCGGTAATGGTCGTGATGTCGACGAGTATAACCGTAGGACCGGCGATCATAATGGTCAATCGGTAAATAACGGCAGTCAGTCGCAGGATGATTTCACTTATACCCGCCGTATCGAGAAATACCATAACGGCAATATAATATCGGACCTTAACGATCCTGACTTGGTGGAATACTATTATGCCACATCACAGCCGGAGGTTAATGTCTATATCAACTATCCCGGTTCGGCTTGGTATAATCCCTGGTATTCACCTTGGGCTTATGACCCGTGGTACTCGCCATGGTACTGGAACAACTGGTATGGACCTTCGTGGTCTTGGTCGTGGGGCTGGGGTCCGTCTTGGGCTTGGGGTCCTTCCTGGTCATGGGGCTTGGGTCCATCATGGGGCTTGGGTCCATCGTGGGCTTGGGGCCCGTCATGGGGATGGGGACCCGGTTGGGG
>DAAL01000203.1:29218-34670 GCA_001701065.1 Bacteroidales bacterium GP4 | reverse complement strand
AACAACTGGAGCCTCGGCACCGATACCGGCGTGCTCTTGTTCTCACCGGGCAAAACTCCCACCGAGAATCTGCAGTTCATCACATTCGTAGTAAATGCCATGGCAGCCGTGTACCGCCACAACGCGCTTCTTAAAGCTTCAATCATGTCAGCCACCAACTGCCACCGTCTTGGAGCCAACGAGGCACCGNNGCACCGCCAGCCATCATCTCTATCTTCCTCGGCACTCAGTTGAGTGAAATCCTTGAAAAGCTTGAAAACAGCGACAGCGACGAGCTTATCAACATGGGCGGCAAGAAGGAAATGAAGATTGGCGTGGAGCAGATTCCTGAAATCATGGTCGACACCACTGACCGTAACCGCACATCGCCTTTCGCTTTCACCGGCAACCGCTTCGAGTTCCGTGCCGTGGGTTCATCGGCAAACTGCGCTTCAGCCATGATAGCCTTGAACGCCGCCGTAGCCGACCAGCTTTCGGAGTTCAAGAAGAAAGTGGATGCGCGCATAGCGCGTGGCGAGGAACTAAACCATGCTCTCCTTGCCGAGATAAAAGAGCTAATCAAATACTCCAAGCCTATCCACTTCGACGGCAACGGCTACAGCGATGAATGGAAAGAGGAGGCTCAACGCCGCGGTCTTGATTGCGAAGCAAGCGTTCCCAAGATTTTCGATGCTTACCTGAGCAAATCGTCCATCGACATGTTCCATGCCACCAATGTGTTCTCCAAGGTTGAACTTGAGGCACGCAACGAAGTGAAATGGGAAATGTACACCAAGAAGGTGCAGATTGAAGCCCGCGTGCTCGGCGACCTTGCCGTGAACCACGTGATTCCGGTGGCAATCCGATACCAGTCAGTGCTGACTGACAATGTGTTCAAGCTCAAGACACTGTTCCCCAACGAAAAGGGCGACAAGCTTGCATCGCTTGACCTTGACACCATCGAACGCATGTCAAGCCACATGGCGGTTATAATGGAGGAAGTCAAGAAGATGGTCAACGCCCGCAAGAGCGCCAACAAGATTGAGAACGAGCGCGACAAAGCACTTGCATACCATGACAATGTGGTTCCGTGCATGGAAATCATCCGCTACCACATCGATAAGCTTGAACTTATGGTGGATGATGAAATGTGGCCTCTTCCCAAATACCGCGAACTTCTCTTTATCCGCTAATTAAAGCAGTTTAAACCAGTTTACATCGATGCGGAAGATTTCCGTCGATTACGCTTTCTTCCGCATCGTTTTTTTGAATGATTCAAAAGTTACGTATATGCAGAATCCTATTCCTCAGTCCCAAGGACTTTACGATCCACAGTATGAGCACGATGCGTGCGGAGTGGGCTTATTGGTTAATGTGAAAGGGATAAAATCGCACCAGCTTGTTGAAAAAGGACTCCAGGTACTGGAGCATATGGTACACAGAGGTGCAGAAGGCGCTGATCCTAAAACCGGGGACGGTGCCGGTATCATGGTCCAGATTCCCCATGAATTTATATTGCTGCAAGGAATCGCAGTTCCGGAAAAGGGCCGTTACGGCACCGGACTTGTATTTCTTCCCAAGAATGAAGATGTACAGCAAATAATATTCGACATTATCGAGCGTGAGGCGATAGAGCTTGGCTTAAGTCTTGTAGCCGTGCGTGATGTCCCCACCAACAACGAACAACTTGGCGTTGTGGCGAAGGAAGCCGAACCCGCCATAAAGCAGATATTCATAGCCGATGAAAGAACCGACGAGGAGATAGAGCTTAAGCTTTACCTGCTGCGCCGTAAAATAGAAAAGAAGATAGCGTCGACCAATCTGCCTGATAAGGACGCTTTCTATATCGTATCACTTTCCTCAAAGGTCATCATCTACAAGGGAATGCTCTCCAGCCTTCAGCTGCGCTATTATTTCCCTGACCTGATGCACCCTCACTTCACTACCGGCATGGCACTGGTGCATTCACGCTTCAGCACCAACACATTCCCCACATGGTCACTTGCCCAGCCGTTCAGAATGCTCGGTCATAACGGCGAGATAAACACCATTCAGGGCAACAGAATGTGGATGCAGGCACGTGAATGCCTTCTCCATCCCGAAAGCTTCGGCGACACTGATGTCACCCCGATTATCCAGCCCGGAATGAGCGACTCGGCTTCGCTTGACAACGTCCTGGAATTCTTCGTGATGGCTGGAATGAGCCTGCCTCATGCCCTTGCCATGATGGTTCCGGAGTCATTCAACGATAAAAACCCTATATCGCCCGAACTAAAAGCGTTCTACGAGTACCATTCCATCCTTATGGAAGCCTGGGACGGTCCCGCCACTCTCCTGTTCAGCGACGGAAGATACGCCGGCGGTATGCTTGACCGCAACGGTCTACGCCCGGCGCGCTATCTGATCACCAACAACGGCACTATGGTTATCGCCTCCGAGGTGGGAGTGCTGCCGTTCGACGCATCGGAAGTGAAGGAAAAAGGCCGTCTGCGTCCCGGCAAGATGCTTATGGTGGACATGGAAGAGGGGAAAATATACCACGATGCCGAACTTAAAGAGAAGTTAGCGTCAGAATTCCCTTACCGTGACTGGCTGCAGCGTAACCGCATCATCCTCGATAAAATCAACAGCGGCAAAAAAGTAGAGGACAAAGTGACCGACATCGAGCCGCTGCTGCACACATTCTTCTACAACCGTGAAGAAGTAGAAAAGATAATCACTCCCATGGTTGTCGACGGCAAGGAGCCTGTGAACTCCATGGGTAAAGATACACCGCTTGCGGTGCTGTCCAATGAGCCGCAGCTGCTGTTCAATTACTTCCGTCAGCACTTCGCCCAAGTGACCAATCCCCCGATTGACCCCTTGCGTGAAGAGCTTGTGATGAGTCTTGACTCTTATATAGGCGCAATCAAGCTTAACTTGCTCGATCAAACACCCGACTTGTGCAAGATGGTGCTTCTTAAGCGACCAATCATCACCAATCAGGAGCTTGACATACTATGCAACTTGCGTTACAAAGGATTCAATACTCGCAAACTGTCCATGACTTTTCCCGTGGCAGAGGGTTCCAAAGGCTTTGAAAAGGCTGTTGAACGGTTGTGCCTGGAAGCCGAAAAGGCTGTGGATGACGGCTGCAACTACATTGTGCTGAGTGACCGCGGCGTGGACAAGGACAATGCTCCCATACCATCGTTGCTTGCCACCTCGGCTGTGCACCATCATCTTATCGACAAGCAGAAACGCTTGCAGACCGCGCTTGTGGTAGAGGCCGCCGACGCACGCGAAGTGATGCATTTCGCCCTCCTGTCAGGCTACGGCGCAAGTGCCATAAACCCGTACCTCGCATTCGGTGTCATCGAGGACCTCGTGTCACGGAAGGAGATACAGCTTGACTTCCGCACCGCCGCCAAGAACTACATCAAAGCCATCGACAAGGGTCTATTGAAAGTAATGTCCAAAATGGGTATCTCTACCTTGACAAGTTATAAAGGCGCGCAGCTTTTTGAAGCACTCGGTATATCGGAAGAACTTTCCAAAAAGTATTTCGGCAACACCGTTTCCAAAATCGGCGGCATCGACATCGATGATCTCAGCAAAGATATACTTAAAGCCCACAAAGAGGCGTTCAGCGAGTATTTCGACAAGGAAGCTCCGCTGCCCCACATAGGACACTATTCATTCCGCAAGGATGGAGAGTCCCATGCATGGAGCCCCGAAGCTATCTCCACGCTTCAGCTTGCCACCCGTCTCGGCAGCTACAAGAAATTCAAGGAATTCACATCCATCGTCGACAATAAGCCCGCGCCCATCTTCATCAGGGATTTCCTTGATTTCCGCAAGGGCAATCCTATCCCGGTGGATGAAGTTGAGCCTATCGAAGATATCATGTGCCGGTTCGTGACCGGAGCCATGTCGTTCGGGTCAATCAGCCGTGAAGCCCATGAAGCCCTCGGCATAGCCATGAACGCTATAGGCGCAAGGAGCAACACCGGTGAAGGCGGCGAGGATGCCGAACGTTTCGTTCCCCGTCCCGACGGCACTTCGGCACGTTCAGCCATCAAGCAGGTCGCATCAGGACGATTCGGAGTGACCGCAGAATATCTTGTGAACGCTGACGAAATCCAGATAAAGATAGCACAAGGCGCAAAACCGGGCGAAGGAGGTCAGCTTCCGGGATTCAAGGTCGATAAAATCATAGCCAAGACCCGCCATTCAATACCCGGAATCTCGCTTATATCACCGCCCCCTCATCATGACATCTACTCAATCGAGGACCTTGCGCAGCTTATCTTCGACTTGAAGAATATAAACCCCAAAGCCAATGTGAGCGTCAAGCTCGTGTCGGAAAGCGGAGTGGGAACCATAGCCGCAGGTGTGGCGAAAGCTAAGAGCGACCTTATTACTATAAGCGGCAGCGACGGCGGCACCGGAGCATCACCCGCAAGCTCCATCCACTATGCCGGACTTCCGGTGGAAATAGGACTCGCCGAAACCCAGCAGACGCTTGTCATCAACAATCTGCGCGGTCAGGTGAAACTGCAAGCCGACGGTCAGCTTAAGACCGCGCGTGATGTGATTATCATGGCTATGCTCGGAGCCGAAGAGTACGGTTTCGCCACAAGCGCACTTATAGTGCTTGGATGCGTGATGATGCGCAAATGCCATCTCAACACCTGTCCTGTGGGCGTTGCCACCCAGAACGAGGAGCTTAGAAAGCGGTTTGTGGGACGTTCCGAGTACGTTATAAACTTCTTCAAATTCCTTGCGCAGGAGATTCGCGAGACACTTGCCGAAATAGGGGTGAGAAAACTTGACGAAGTGATAGGCCGTACCGACATGCTGTTCGTAAAGCCCGAACATGACTCGTTCAAGACCTCTCATCTTGACTTCTCGAAACTACTTTACGTGCCTGAGGCAGCCCACACCAATGCCATAATAAATGTCACCAAGCAGGTGCACGACATAGACCACGTGCTTGATCGGGAGATAATAAGCCGCGCTTATCCCGCCATCGAGGCGAAGATGCCTGTGCAGCTTGATTTCCAGATAAAGAATACTGACCGCTCGGTGGGCGCAATGCTTTCAGGTGTCGTGGCTAAGAAGTACGGCGATGCCGGTCTTCCCGACAACACGATTCTGTGCACATTCCAAGGCTCGGCAGGACAAAGCTTCGGTGCTTTCCTTGAACACGGTATATCGTTCCGTCTTGAAGGGGATGCCAACGACTATGTGGGCAAGGGGCTTTCAGGAGGCAGGATTGTGATAGTGCCGCCGTCAGGGTCGACATTTGACCCGGCGCAAAATATCATAGCCGGCAACACCATCCTCTACGGAGCCACTTCAGGCGAAATCTACATCAACGGAAGAGTGGGCGAACGTTTCTGCGTGCGCAACTCGGGAGCTACCGCCGTGGTGGAAGGCGTGGGCGACCACTGCTGTGAATACATGACCGGCGGACGCACCGTAGTTCTCG
>DAAL01000203.1:201-29154 GCA_001701065.1 Bacteroidales bacterium GP4 | reverse complement strand
ATTTCGACTATTTCTGCAACATGGAGATGGTGGAACTGTCCCTGATAGACGACATGGCTGACAACCGTGAGTTGTACCGTCTGATAGGCAACCACTACAAGCACACCCACAGTCCCCTTGCCGGTAAGATGCTTGACAACTGGCAGGAGTATGTGGACCAGTTCATAAAGGTGATACCGTTTGAATACAAGAAAGTGCTCCATGACGAGAAAGTGGCAAAACTCCAGCAGAAGATAGCCAGTGTGGAACGCGATTGATAATTACAAAGAATAACGAATAAAAACGATATAAGGTTATGGGAAATCCTAAAGCATTTCTGACCATAAGCCGAAAGGAAGCCGGCTACCGTCCGGTAAATGACAGAGTGAAGGACTACGGTGAAGTAGAGCAGACACTGAACCCTGAGGACCGCCGCCTGCAGGCATCGCGGTGCATGGAGTGCGGTGTGCCGTTCTGCCACTGGAGCTGTCCTCTCGGTAACCGTCAGCCTGAATGGCAGGACCGATTATATAAAAATGACATAAAAGGCGCATATACGCTGTTGACCGCCACCGACGACTTTCCGGAGTTCACCGGGCGAGTGTGCCCGGCACTGTGCGAGAAAGGATGCGTGCTCAACAAGCAGCATGAGCCTGTCACAATACGTGAGAATGAAGCCGCTATTGTGGAGCGTGCTTTTCTTGAGGGCTTCGTGAAGCCACGCCATCCGAAATTCCGTACCGGAAAGAAGGTAGCTGTGATAGGGTCGGGACCTTCGGGACTCGCCTGCGCCAATCAGCTTAATCAGCGCGGACACTCGGTAACGGTGTTTGAGAAGAATGAGGCTGTGGGCGGCTTGCTTCGCTTCGGAATACCTGACTTCAAGCTTAACAAGACTGTAATCGACCGCCGTATTGACCTCATGAAAGAGGAGGGAATAGAATTCCGCTGCGGCGTTCATGTGGGAAAGGACGTTAAAGCCGATGACCTGTTGAAGGAATACGACGCTGTGTGTGTGGCTATAGGCTCCGAAGTCCCGCGCGACCTTAAAGTGGAAGGACGCGACCTGAAAGGGGTACACTTCGCACTGGAACTTCTCCAGCAGCAGAACCGGGTAAACGCCGGCGTGGATGTCCCCAAGGCTGACCGCATCAGCGCGAAAGGAAAGCATGTGCTCGTGATAGGGGGCGGCGACACCGGCAGTGACTGTGTGGGCACAGCCAACCGCCAGGGCGCACTGTCAGTGACACAGATAGAGATTATGCCTAAACCTCCCGTAGGAGAGAACCCTGATACCCCGTGGCCCTATTGGCCTATCGTGCTTAAAACCTCCAGTTCGCATCTTGAAGGATGTGAACGCCGCTGGCTCCTTGACACCAAGAAGTTCATAGGAGAGGACGGCAAGGTGAAAGAGGTGGAAGTGGAAGAGGTGCAGTGGGAAAAGGATCCCGCCACCGGAAGAATGAACCTTATCCACACCGGCAAGACCGAGAAACTTAAGGCTGACCTTGTGCTTCTTGCCATGGGATTCACCAATCCTGTAGCGGCAGGGGTGCTTGAACAGCTTGGGGTGGAAAAGGATGCCCGGGGCAACGTCAAGGTGGACAAAGAACAGAAATCGAGCGTTGAGAAAGTGTTCGCCGCCGGCGATGCCTCCACAGGAGCTTCGCTTGTGGTGCGTTGTATAGCCTCAGGCAGGAACGCTGCAAAGTCAATCGATAAATATCTGCAGTCATTGTAGAATGGAACAGCTAAAACATGAATGCGGCATAGCATTGATACGCCTGCTGAAGCCCATCGAGTACTATAAGGAAAAATACGGCACTTACATGTACGGGCTCAACAAGCTGTATCTGCTCATGGAGAAGCAGCATAACCGCGGACAGGAAGGTGCCGGAGTGGGGGTGATAAAAATGGAAGCCCCCGCCGGCAGCGAGTTCGTGTTTCGTGAACGTGCTTTAGGCTCCAATGCCATACAGGAGATATTCAGTTCGATAAACCATCAGGTGGAACATGCCGATATCCCGTCGAGGACACCGGAATGGGTCGATGCTTATGCGCCGTTTATAGGCGAGGTGTACATGGGGCATCTGCGCTATTCCACCACCGGACGAAGCGGACTGAGCTACGTGCATCCCTTTTTAAGAAGAAATAACTGGACTTCCCGCTCACTACTGTTGTGCGGGAATTTTAATATGACCAATGTGGATGAGATATTCCGTTCAGTGGTAGAGAACGGACAGCATCCGCGCATATACTCCGACACAGCCATCATACTTGAACAACTCGGCTACGCGCTCGACAAGGAGAACAGCCGCCTGTATCATGAATTGTCCAAGGAAGGTCTTTCCGGCATGGAACTGTCGCGCAGAATCGAGGACAGCCTTGACATAGTGCCCGTGCTTAAGGACACCGCTCCCACATGGGACGGAGGCTATGTGATATGCGGCGCAGTGGGGTCGGGCGACATGTGGGCTCTTCGTGACCCGCACGGCATAAGACCGGCATTCTATTACGCCGACGACGAAGTGGTAGTAGTGGCTTCGGAGCGTCCGGTGATACAGACAGTGATGGGAGTGCGCCGCGCCCAGGTCAACGAGCTTGCTCCGGGAAGCGCCATCATCGTGTCTAAATCGGGCAACGTGAGGGTAACTGACGTGCTTGGCGAGGGGAAGAACGAGCGATGCTCATTTGAGCGCATCTACTTCTCGCGCGGAAGCGATGCCGACATATACAAGGAACGCAAGGAGCTTGGACGCAATCTGGTGGATAAAATACTTGCTTCGCTTGACTATGACCTGCGCCATGCGGTGTTTTCGTTTATTCCTAACACCGCCGAGGTGGCGTTCATAGGGATGGTGGAAGGGCTTGAAAAATTCCTTGACCGCCACAAAGCGTCGATGATTATAGAGGCTAACCGTGACTGCGGGCTTACACGCGACAAGGTCGTGGAAATAATGTCGCAGAAGCTCAGAATAGAAAAAGTGGCGATAAAGGACATAAAGCTGCGCACTTTCATAGCCGAGGGGGAATCGAGGAATGACCTGGCTGCGCACGTGTATGATGTCACTTACGGCATTGTCGAGAACGGCAAGGACTCGCTGGTGGTGATTGACGACTCGATAGTGCGCGGCACCACCCTCAAACAGTCGATAATCAAAATGCTCGACCGTCTACACCCGAAGAAAATCATAGTGGTAAGCTCGTCGCCTCAGGTGCGCTACCCCGACTATTACGGCATTGACATGTCCCGGATGGGCGAGTTCTGCGCATTCAGGGCAGCTGTGGCGTTGCTGAAAGAGAGGGGAGAGGGACGGCTTCTTGAAGAGGTGTACAATGAATGCCGACTTCAGGAAAATGTGCCTGACGATGAACTTGTGAATTGCGTTAAAAGGGTCTATGCTCCGTTCACTGACGATGACATTTCCCGCAAGATAGCGGAGATGCTTACCCCCGAAGGGACCAATGCCGAGGTGGAGATAATATATCAGTCCTTGGAAGGGCTTCACAAGGCAGTGCCGGGGCATCCGGGCGACTGGTATTTCTCGGGCGATTATCCCACACCGGGCGGAATAAGGCTCGTAAATCGTGCTTATATCAATTTTTTTGAGGGAAATATCGATAAACGGTAGCAAATTATTGGATTTATTGAATAAAAATGCTTAAATTCGCAAGATAATAATTTAATAAGCTAAAACAATGGAAAATAACAACAACGGTTATAACAACAATTATAACGGCAACGGTTATAATAATAACGGTTATAACAATGGTTATAACAATCAGTGTCCTCCTCCCACTCCTGACAATGTGTTTAACGCAGGACCTTCAGGAAAGAGCCGCGGAATAGCTGCACTGCTTGCTATACTCTTGGGAACTCTCGGTATCCAGTATTTCTATCTCGGAAAGAACACCGCAGGCATCATCACCTTGATTGTAAGTCTTGTGTTGTGCGGAATACCCTCTATCATATGGATAATCCAGGGTATATTGATGCTCACTATGAGCCAGCAGGAATTTGAACGTAAATACGTTTACACTACCTCCACTTTCCCGCTGTTCTGATAGTACGCCGATACTGAACATGATTTAAAATAAGGAGAAATGCGAGCATTCCTCCTTATTGTGTATTTTCTTAAGCATCTGTTAAGAACTATTATTACGGTGAAGTGTTAATTTGATATAAGTAATTTATATTCAGATTTTGTTACACTAAATTTATAAGAGTTATGAGCCAAGATGGTATTGAAAACAAGGGCGCGAAGACATCACGCACTATTTTCGGAATCTTTATGATCATTATTTACGTGGGGATGGGTGTCCTGCTTCTAATCAATTTCTTTGGTTGGGAAAGCGGTCCATGGGAATGGCTCCGTTGGGTCGGAGGTATTCTGTTGATTGTCTATGGTATATGGCGTGCTTACCGTCAGTTTGCCGGAATTGACCGGACCATCGGCGATGAGCCATAACTTTGTAAAAACCATAAAAGATTCAAGTATGAACAGATTCGTAAGAATAGGCTTACTTTCAGTGCTGTGTCTCTCGATGACGGGGTTGGTGTCATGCCGTAAAGATCCCACCAATACATCATCGTCAGGCATAGCTACTATTGCGTGCGACGCAAGTTTTGAAAACATCATGAGCCAGGAAATTGATGTTTTTGAATACAATACCAAGGGTAAGGCGAGCATTATACCTTATTACCTGCCTGAGAAGGATTGCGTGGATTCGCTTCTTGACCTCAAGACCAAGACCATTGTGATTCCGCGTCAGCTTACCGAGCAGGAGGTGGCTTATCTTGACAGCAAGAAGAAGAAAGTGCGCTCCACTCAGATAGCAGTGGACGCTATCGCGCTTATCGTAAATCCGGAAAACACCATCGAAATCCTTTCAATGAAGGAAATTTCCGATATTTTGACCGGAAAAATCACTAAATGGAACGAGATTGAGCCTAACAAGCTTGGCGAAATCCAGGTGGTGTTTGACAATGAAGGTTCAAGCACGGTGAAGTATATGCGTGATTCGCTCATGAACAATGAGCCTTTCGGTCCTAATGTGTTTGCCCAGAACACCAATCAGGAGGTGTTCAAGCAGGTGCAGCTGCGTAAGAACGCCATAGGCATAATAGGGGTAAGCTGGATTAGCGCCGACATGCGCACCCGTGACCTTCCGCGTGAGGAGCGTATCAAGTCGCTTGCCGAGAACGATACCACGGTGTCGGAATTTGATTCGGCTGTGAAGGTGCTTAAAGTGCGCCGTGACGACAGCATCCATGCCTATAAGCCTTATCAGGGCTATATCTATGACGGCAGATACCCGTTGTACCGCTCAATCTACATGATTTCGACCGGGGTCAACGGTAGTTTGTCGCACGGCTTCTATAGCTTTGTCACCGGCACTATCGGTCAAAAAATAATACAGCGCACCGGAATTCTTCCCGCAAGAATCCAGCCGCGTATGGTAAATTTGTATTAACGGATTAAACTTTGGACAATAAATAATCTCAAATAACGTATAATAATAAAATCAACATCAACTACAATGAAATTAAAATTCTTTTTGTCCCTTTGTGTTGCGGCGGCTTTGACAGCTTCAGCCCAAGGTTATAAGGACGGAGTTGAGTACTTTAAGGCAGCAAAGCTTGAAAATGCCAAGGAACTGCTCGAACGTAATCTGCCGTCTTTGAGTTCTCCTGCCGAAAAGGCTACTTCCTATTACTATTTAGGAGCAATAGCAGTCCTTCAGAAGGATTACACTGCTGCTAAGGCTAACTTTGAGAAAGGTCTTGCTGCTGATCCTAATAGCGCATTGAATAAAGTGGGTCTTGGTGAACTGGCACTCGCTCAGGGCGACGACAAGACTGCCGAGGACTATTTCGACGAGGCTAAGAAAGTCAACAAGAAGGATGCCGCTGTGCTCACAGCTATCGGTCGCGCTTACTTCAATGTGGACCCTGTAAAGTACGAAAAGCAGATTCAGAAGTTCGACGAGCAGGCTTATAAAGCTAACTCCAAGGAACCGTCCATCTTCGTTCTCCGCGGTGACCGCAAGGCAGCCGTTAAGGAATGGGGTGATGCAGCCGGTAACTACGAAAATGCAATTCTTTACTCTAAGGGTCTTCCTGAAGCATATGTGAAATATGCCGATGCTTACTTCAATGTAAATCCCGAGTATGCTATCGAGAAACTTCAGGCTCTTCTTGCCGAGAACCCCACATCGGCTCTCGGACAGCGCGAACTTGCTGAAAAGTATTATCAGAACGACCAGTGGTCACTCGCGGCTAAGGCTTACGGCGACTATATCGACAATCCTAACCACTTTGTGGAGGATGAGGTGCGTTACTCAGTGCTGTTGTACTACGGTCAGCACTACGATGAGAGTCTTGCGCTTGCCAACAAGATTCTTGCTTCTGACCCGAAGAACTTCCAGCTTCAGCGTATAGCATTCCTTGACAAGAAAGCTTTAGGTGATTTCACCGGTGCGGAAGCTGCTGCTCAGACTTTCTTCAACCTCAACGACCCGAAGAACAAGTACACTTCCAATGACTATTCAATCTACGCTGAAGTTCTTCAGGAACTCGGTAAGGATTCATTGGCTATATTTGAATACGAAAAAGCTATCGAAGTTAATCCTGAAAAGGGTGACCTCTACAAGGCATTAAGCTCGGCTTACAGCGGCGCGAAGAACTATGACAAGGCTCTTGAAGTGTTCAAGGCTTATATAGACCGTGGCGACTACGTGACTAACGACCTTGTGACACTGGCTTCACGTTACCAGAATGTGGCTGCGACTTCCGAGCCCGGCTCCGAAAAGAAGCAGAACGCAATCGCCAATGCTATCTCTACTATTGACCAGGTTATCGCTAAAGTTCCCGACAATCCTATCCCTGTGCGTAACAAGGCACGTATGATGTTGGTGAAGAACGACAACCAGCCTTCTGCTGAAATGGCTGAGACTTACCAAAAGGTGGTTGAACTTCTCGATGCTGATCCTGAGAACAAGACAAAACGTAGCGACATGTACAACGAAGCTTACAGCCAGATAGCTTCTTACTACATCTCGGAGAAGAACATTCCTGAAGCAAAAGCTTATTACGAAAAGGTGTATGAGCTTGACCCCACCAATGAAGCTCTCCGCAACTACATCGATAAAATGAAATAACATCAGTTTCTGATTATTTCTACATAAAACGGCATCTCGAAAATTCAAATATTCGGGATGCCGTTCTTATTTTTGGTGAAACTTTTTGAAGCCTGAATTCGTTTTTATGCATATAAAAATACACTTACTATGAATGTAGAAGAACTTAGAGAATATTGTTTGAGTCTTCCTAAAGCGGAAGAAAATGCACCGTGGACTGAGCCTCAATACCAGATGCTCGTGACTTTTACGGTCGGAGGTAAATGGTTCTGCCTTGCTGACATCGAGAAGAAATTCATCGACGTTAAATGCTCTCCGGAACAGATTGCCGAAATACAGGAAAAATACACGGGTGCTTTCCCGGCATGGCACATGAACAAGCAGCACTGGCTTGGTGTAAAGCTCGAATCCGATGTGCCTGACGATGTGATACGCCGTTTGCTAAAAGACGGATATGACCTTATCGTCAGCAGCTTCTCAGAAAAGATACGTAAGGAATTGGGATTGCAGTAACCCTTTGAATACCAAAATATCAACTCCGTGCTTCTTTTCTCATGCTTATTTGTCATCGAAGTTTTTGTTAATTTTGCATTGAGTTCGGACTATAATGAAGCATATACCTAATACTGACCTAAGCAATCTCGCCAATCGGTTCATAGAAAGCAACCAAGAAACCTGAGTCGGAACTCGTCGAATGCCGTGAGGAAATAGGATGCCCAAAGAGCGAGTAGATGAAACCGACAAAACTCATCACTGCGCTACTTGATGGGAACCCGAGTCCATTCAAAATCGGCTCTACGCTCTATGACCCAATGAGGAGAGATATGTTGATGCCGGGAATGTCAAGGTACAAATCAAGCGCAACCCGACTGATGACAACAACTTCCGTCTCCATATAGGCGGCAAAAGGGTGTTCCAATGGTTCAAAGAAAAGTGGCAATCGCTGAAACAGACAGTCAAGAGAGGCTTCGGAATCAGATGATGTAAAGGGAGCCACAGGCTAATTACTTGTGGCTCCCTTATATTATTTTGAATAGACCTCTAAGCCAAATTTGTTTTTTGTTGACGGTATGCGTTGGTTGGAGGTTAAAACATTACAAATAAATTTTAATTTTGCACATTCCATGTTATAATCATAGGAAGGCCGTACAATATCAATGTAATCATTATGGATGTGGAATGCTTCTCCTTCCTTATAATATCCCCCCTTATAGTTGATTCTCGTTTTGATAGGGGTATATTGAGCATATTGATACATCTGCTTATTTTTCATATTCTTTAATTCAGGTGTAACCGGATCCGTTTCATAAATGTATATTGGAATTGTAAAATCCATTCGAGAGCCATTTTTAATGCAATTATGGATTATATCATAACCATTTTGAGCCCTGTCAATTCTAAATAAGTTCCATTCAGACTCCGCATGAGGAGGAAGTAATACATAATCGTATTCTCCTCTCTCAAAATTGAATAAAGTTCCTAAAGTCTTAGGGAAATCCTCGCCTGAATAGGGGATTAAGTCATCTCCAGAAAAATAGGATATGTTATAATTGAGGCTTGAAACATCAATCCCAATCCAATATTGAGATTTGTTTTTAAGAGATATAGATAGAACTTGTCCTTTATTCGTTATTGTTAAATCGATTGGTGTTGAGGTGAATTTCCCTGTAATTGATCCATCTATATTTGAAATCGATATTGAAGTAGGATATGAAAAAGTCCAATATGAATAATAATTTTTGAAATTGCGATTTACTAATCCCAATTTATTTATTATCCCATTAGAAGGAGTGCCTGTTCCATAAAAGTTCTCTTCTTGAACTTCTATCCTATCAATAGACAATGATTTCCTTAAAGATGTTTGTGCACAGACACCGATATACGAGAGCTGCGACAGTAAAATTAATGTGAAAATACGACGCATAATCATAAATCATTTAATGTATTTTGCTCATTCTTAGAAGATCCCTCAATGTCCTCATAAGTTATAGCAACCCCATATGTTGTTGGATAGCTGTCATATTCAATTATGTGAACTTCTATGGTGCCTAATGCTTGTGCACCTACTTCGATTGGGGGTTGTATCACTACCATATCAAACTCATACTCTGTATTGGTCGAATCATCCACCATATCAGAATTTAGAGCCATTCCTTCATACTTCTGATTTAGAAGATTTTTGTAATAGTAAAATGTATTATGGGCAATATCCAATGATGCCCCGCAATCTGAAATGGCTCTCACTTGATATACCTGCTTGGTGCGATGATTATACCAAACATATATATCACAGTCTTTTCCTGCAAATACACCTTTGAAGCCTCGTATTCCTGAAGGAAGTTGGTCGTTCCCTTTTGCGATAGAACACCCCTTGGACTGAAGTTTTGTCTGGAAAGAAGTAATCGTTCCAGTAATAGGAATTCCCATAAATTCCAGATGTTTAGCGTTGAGACTAAAACTTACAATGCTAAACAGCCCAATCAAAATCAGACGAAAAAAACTCATGTCAATATAGCTTTTATAATTTTACTGCTTTATTCTTAACTTCAACATATTCAGCGTACGTCAGGTCCGGTTTAGACAAAATAGCAAATAAATCATTTGCTATTTGTATCTTCTCAGCATCATAAGGATTCATAAAACGTTCGGGGTTGATTTGTTGTCTTAATTCTTCCAGAGAAACTGAATCTATGAATGAAATCCCCAATTCTTCTATACATCTTTGAATCAGAGAATTTATTTTCTCCATATCATTCTCTTTAATTTGTTCCACCTCTTTAAAGATGTTATTAGCCATTTCTACTTTATCTTTATCATAAGGTTTCATATAATTGCGAGGATGAGACAAACGTCGTAACTTGTGATAATCAGTTTCATTTACGCGTCTATTTTTCTTGAATAATGAAATTGACACTAGTAGAATTATTACTGTGAATAATCCGCTTGTCGATATTAGCCACCATTTCAAGAGCTTTGAACGATCAGAATCCACTGCCCAATCACGTCTTTTAATAGACCATGTAGTTGGTTGTGTCAATCCGACAAAAACGCGGTAATAACCATTATGCATATATGTATATGCCATAGGAGAAACAACACGACCGCTAAATTCATTATTCGCATATTCTTGAGGTTCACCCCACAATGTCTCGCCAGATAGCCATAATTTTGGAATAGAGTCTTTCAAGATTGTATAATACTCATTCTTGCAATCATAAATCTCACTGAAAATTCTATCACAAGACCCTTTTTCATATTGATCAATCATATTAGATTTCGTATTTGTAGTAAAGAACTCAAATGTCTCATCCACTGCAGATTTGATGGATGGAGCATAATCATAACTGAAATAGTAATCTTGCTTTTTATATCCAACCGCATATGGAAAAATCCATTGCAGGACTAAAAGCGAATTTCCATACGAATCGTATGATGAACTCATTTTGATTAGCTCCCATCCATCTTCCTCCTCATATGGAACTTCCCATTCATTTTGATCATTCTTTATGCGATACATTCTGGTTAAATCGCCATAATCTTCTTTCCACCTATTAAGAGCACGCTTATCCAAGTCACCTAACAAGCGAATTGATTCTTCATCTTGTGGAATATTTCTTTTAGTAGGCTTATTAGGTATCGCCTTCTTTTCATAGCTAACTTTCCTTCCCGAATAAACAACATCAATATACTCTCGTCCATTAAAGATACTCTGAATGGCTTTGTTAAAATCATTGCGCAACCGGTTGTCCTTGTCTTCGATATATTTATCAACCCCTAATATAATTAGAGGTATGCTAATTACCCACAAAAAAATAGTAGTAAATAATATCCACTTTTTCATAATTTTTAAAATACCTTCGACGGCTCTCTGAAGGGATTAATGTTGTTACAGAAAACGTGAGCCAACTATGCCACGTCATAAGTCGGAGGTCGTAGGAATAACCTTTATCCAAAGATGTGGGAATAGCAGCCCACGCTATACGCGTGAGAACCACTATGCCTACTCTCGGATAAGTCTTGAATTTCCTACGTTCCCGACTACGAGAAAAGCATAACGTTTCTTGATTTACCAATATGTCGTGAACTGACCGAGGTCAATTCGACCGCAAAGGTAGCGAATTTTTCTTAAAGCTCTACCATTAAGACTCTCAAATCTTTGGAAGCTCACCGAAAATGAATCGCATTAAATATAACTAGTTATGTAGTTATGTCGCATAATGGAAGATAAGGTTTGGAGCGACACGACGAATACTCGAACAACTCATATACTTCGACAGTCATTTGCATATAATCACGAAAAGCAAATTAGTAACGAGGAATATAGACTTGCTGTAAAAGATGCGTCATGTCAGTGTCGCAATTCTTATGATACTTTTTATTGTATATTGACGGGGTGGAAGGAATGGTTGTGCTTGATTTGATTGAATCAATAAAATAGTAACTTTACTGCATGAAATATAATGTGATTAATAAGGTTTTCATTACGCTTGTGGTTGCGGTGTTTTCATGCGGGGCGGTGTCGGCTCAGTCCGCGCCTGTGTATGAAATCGATTCAACTCAGGTGAACACGCTTCATGTGGGGGTGGATAATCTGAATTTCTTTAAGGACAATGAGTTTTCCGGCTCCGTGATGGACGGATACACTCTTCCGGGATTCTGGGTGCAGCCGTCGGCTATTTATTATCCGCTGTCCAATGTAAAGTTGCAGCTTGGATTTCATGCGTTGGTTTACGACGGAGCGTATAAATATCCAAACTATGCTTATCAGGATATAGCCAACTGGAATGGTAACCAGTATCAGAAAGGAGCGCATCTGTTGCCGTTCTTTAGGGCGCAGGCGCAGTTTGACAATGTGAATCTTGTGTGGGGTGACCTTTATGGAGGAGTAAGCCACGGACTTGCCGACCCTCTGTATTCATCGGAACTTGCCATGACTGCCGACCCTGAGATGGGGTTCCAACTGCTTTGGGACACGCCGCATGTGCATCTTGACGCATGGATTGACTGGCAGACTTTCATTTTCCGTAACGATACCCATCAGGAGGCATTCACAGTGGGGCTTTCCTCTAAAGTGAAATTATCGGGCGATGACAAAGCCGCCCGGCTCTATGTCCCGGTGCAGTTGCTTGCTCAACACCGTGGCGGTGAAATTGACACAATAACACAAAATTCGGTCCATACTCTGATGAACGGCGCAGTGGGATTCGGTGCTGACATCGCAAATCCCGGTTCAGTGTTCCGGAACCTCAATGTTGAGGCTGCGTTATTAGGCTATTATCAGCAGGCAGGGACATTGTGGCCCTTCGACAGCGGATGGGCGGCTTATGCTAAAGTGAGCAGTGACTTGGGACGGTACTTCAAGGCTAAACTGGGTTATTTCTATGGTAAGGACTTCATATCCATGTACGGGATTCCTTATTTCGGGACAGTGTCCACAAAGACTCCGGGAGCTACTTATGACTGCATGAACACATTGTTCGGTTCAGCCGAATACACACGTTCATTCGGCAAAAACTTCCGATTAGGCATATTCGCCGACGTGTACCAGGCGTTTCCGGGCGAAATGACACTTCCTGACGGAGTAATACAGCCGTCGAAATCATTGACAGCCTTTTCCTTCGGAGCTTATTTTAAGGTAAATCTTGATTTCCATGTGTGGACAAAGAAGTAAAGGTTGTCAAGTTGCCGAATTACTTGTAACTTTGTATTTAAATCATTAATCGGACTATGGGCGGAATAAATAAGACTAATGCGGCTCGCTTGTTGGATAAAGCGAAAATCGATTACGAGCTTGTCCCTTACACAGTGGACGAAAACAATCTTGCGGCTGACCATGTGGCCGCGGAGCTTGGCGAGGACATCAATCAGGTGTTCAAGACGCTTGTGCTTCATGGCGACAAAAGCGGATATTTCGTGTGTGTGATTCCGGGGAACATGGAAGTGAATCTTAAAGCGGCGGCTAAAGCGGCCGGCGCAAAGAAGGCTGAAATGATTCCGATGAAGGAATTGTTGCCTCTTACGGGCTATATCAGGGGCGGTTGTTCTCCCATAGGGATGAAGAAAGCGTTTCCCACTTATTTCCATTCCACGGTGAAGGATTGGGATAAGATATATGTCAGCGCAGGAGTGAGAGGGCTTCAGTTTAAGATTTCACCTGACGACCTGATAAAATATGTGAGAGGCACAGTGGCTGACATTGCCGAAATGATGGATAAAGAATAAAAATACAGATATATGAATACATTCGGAAATATATACAGGCTCACCACTTTCGGTGAGTCGCACGGTGAATCGGTGGGCGGAATAATCGACGGAATGCCTGCCGGAATAGCTGTCGACCTCGACTTTGTGCAGCTTCAGCTGTCGCGCCGCCGTCCTGGTCAGTCGTCCATTGTGACCATGCGCGACGAAAAGGACAAAGTGAAGATATTTAGTGGTGTTTTTGAGGGGCTGACCACAGGGACTCCGATAGGGTTTATGGTGGAGAACTCCAACCAGCATTCCAATGATTACGAGAATATCCGTCACACATTCCGACCCTCACATGCCGACTTCACATACACCTCTAAATACGGTTTACGCGACCACCGTGGAGGCGGACGCTCGTCGGCGCGCGAGACCATCTCAAGAGTTGTAGGAGGAGCTTTCGCTATGAGTGCTCTTGCTCAATTAGGGATAAAAATATATGCTTACACCTCCCAGGTGGGCGACATTGCGCTTGATGATGACTATCGTCAGTACGATTTGGACGCTATCGAGCTTAATCCCGTGCGTTGCCCTGACCAGGAAAAGGCTAAAGCTATGGAGGAACTGATACTTCAGGTAAAGAATGACGGGGACACTATAGGCGGAGTCATCACGGGAGTCATAAAGAATGTCCCTGTGGGTCTTGGAGAACCGGTTTTCGGTAAGTTACATGCCATGCTCGGCAATGCCATGCTCTCCATCAACGCTGTCAAAGGCTTCGAGTACGGCATGGGATTTAAAGGAGTAGGGCGCAGAGGCAGTGAGATGATAGATAACTTCTATATCGGCGACAATGGCAAAATCGCCACCGGCACCAACAATTCAGGAGGAATCCAAGGAGGTATATCCAATGGCAATGACATTTATTTCCGTGTGGCGTTTAAGCCGGTCGCAACTCTGCTTAAGGATGTAGCGACAGTGGACGATGCCGGCAATAACACCACTCTCCATGCCCGTGGACGGCATGATCCTTGCGTGTTGCCGCGTGCAGTGCCCATTGTCGAGGCTATGGCTGCGATGACTATACTGGATGCTTATCTTTTGAATAAAACCACTCGTATTTAGCAGCAATGGCTGAACGGTACCGTACTTTTTCCCGATTTCTGAACGAGCATTTTGATTTTAAGGTACAAAAGATTTCAATAAATGCCGGATTCACGTGCCCTAACCGTGACGGGACTTTAGGAACGGGAGGATGTACTTATTGCAATAACCAAACATTCAATCCCGGCTATTGCGCCCCGTCCAAGGATGTTGCCACTCAGCTTGAAGAGGGCAAGAGATTCTTTGCCCGTAAGTACCCTGACATGAAGTATCTTGCTTATTTTCAGGCATACACAAGCACTTACGGCGATTTCGGGCGGTTAAAGGCACTCTACGAAGAGGCGCTAAGGACGGAAGATGTGGTGGGGCTTATTATAGGCACGCGCCCCGATTGCCTTCCTGCGGCACTGCTTGATTATCTGCAGGAAGTTTCAAGGAATAAGTTTGTGCTTGTTGAGCTTGGTGCGGAAAGCATGCATGAATCCACTCTTAAGAGGATAAACCGTTGCCACACATGGCAGCAAACGGTCGATGCGGTGCAAGAACTGCACCGTAGAGGGATTATGTGCGGACTGCACATGATAATGGGGCTTCCTGAGGAAACCGGAGCGATGATGCTTGAAAGCGTGGATGCGTTGTCGGCTCTTCCCATCGCAACCGTTAAGTTCCATCAGCTTCAAGTGGTGAAAGGAACCCGGCTTGCCGCCGACCTAAATGCCGGGTTGTACGACATCCACCGGTTCACTGTCGATGATTATATCAGGCTGTGCGGCGAAATCGTCGGTCGCCTGTCATCGCACATCGCTGTTGAACGGTTCACAAGCCAGTCGCCCGACGACCTCCTGCTTGAACCGCGATGGGGACTTAAAAATTATGAATTCACCCACAAGCTTAATTCTTATCTTGACCGACATGATATCAGTCAGGGATCGCAAAAAAATTAGTAACTTTGTGAACCATTTCATCGGTTTTAGTTGTTTACACTGATAAAAAAACTTCAAAAAAGATGCCAAAAAGTTTCATTGAGTATATACAAGAAGCGATTAAGGATAATTGGGACCGATTAGCCCTTACTGACCTTAACGGTGCGTCGTACCAGTACGGCGATATAGCCCGGAAAATAGAAAAATTGCACATTCTTTACCGTGCCGCTAAAATCAAGGAAGGGGACAAGATAGCCCTGTGCGGCAAGAATTCATCACAATGGGCGGTAGCTTTTCTCGCCACGGTCACCTACGGGGCTGTCGCAGTGCCTATCCTGCATGAATTCAAGGCTGACAACATCCACCATCTTGTGACGCACAGCGACGCGAAACTGTTTTTTACCGATGATGCCATATGGGAGAACCTTGACCCCAAACTGATGCCTCATCTTACTGCGATAATAAAGCTGAGCGACTTTAGCCTTATATTGTCCAAAAGCTCCAGAATAACTGAAGCCCGCGCGCATCTCAATGAAATATTCGGGAAGAAATATCCTGAACGGTTTACACCGGAGGATGTATCTTACCATAATAATAAGTCGGACGACTTGGCTCTTATCAATTACACCTCAGGCTCCACCGGGTTCTCCAAGGGCGTGATGTTGAGTTACAAGAGCCTTTCAAGCAATATTCAATTCTGTATCGACGGATTGACGTTCCTTAAACCGGGCGACGGACTTGTGTGTATGTTGCCTCTCGCCCATATGTACGGGCTTGTTGTGGAACTTTTGCATCCGTTGGTAAAGGGTTGCCATGTCAATTTCCTTACCCGTGTGCCTTCGCCAAGGGTAATCCTTGAAGCGTTTGCCACAGTGAAACCGAAACTGATAGTGACAGTTCCGCTGATTATCGAGAAGATTGTAAAGACCAAGGTGTTCCCTGTGCTTGAAAAGCCCTCGATGAAGCTGTTGCTCAAACTTCCTGTGGTAAACCATAAAATTCTTGGCAAGGTCAAGGACTCGTTAATGCAGGCATTCGGCGGCAATGTGCAGGAGATTATAATAGGCGGCGCAGGGCTGAACAAGGATGTCGAGGCGTTCCTGCGTGAGATAAAATTCCCTTACACCGTGGGTTATGGAATGACTGAATGCGGACCATTGGTGGCTTATGCTCAATGGGACATACAGCGTCCGCGCTCATGCGGCAAGCTTGTGGACCGCATGGAGTGCCGCATTGACTCGCCTAATCCCTCGGAGACGGCAGGTGAACTGTGGGTCAAGGGCGACAACGTTATGAAGGGCTATTATAAGAATGACGAGGCAACCAAGGATGTGATGAAGGACGGATGGATGAACACCGGCGACCTGTGCACGATGGATGCCGACGGATTCATTTACATAAGAGGCAGAAACAAGAACATGATTCTCGGACCTTCGGGGCAGAACATATATCCTGAGGAGATAGAGCAGAAGATAAATAATCTGCCTTACGTGAGTGAATCAATCGTAATAGACGACAACGGAAAGCTTGTGGCATTGATATATCCTGACCTTGAACTTGCAACCAAGGAGAATGTGCCTATGAACAATCTTGAAAAGGTGGTCAATGACAATATAAAGCTGCTGAACAAAGAACTTCCGGCTTATTCGCAGATAAGCGGTGTGAAAATGCACTATCAGGAGTTTGAAAAGACCCCTAAACGAAGTATCAAGCGTTATCTGTATCAAAAAGCTCATTAATAGAATGGCACTATGAAATTTTATTACTAATTTTGTAGTATAAATCAATATAATTGACGACAATGGGCATAAGAAGTTTCTTCACAAGAGAGAAAAAGGAGACACTTGACAAGGGTCTTGAACGTACTAAGGAGGGCGTATTTTCTAAAATAGCGAGGGCTGTAGCCGGAAAATCAAAGATTGACGATGAGATTCTTGATAATCTGGAAGAGGTTTTCATAACCTCCGACGTGGGCGTGGAGACTACTCTAAAGATTATTGAACGCATAGAAAAGAGAGTCGCCAAGGATAAATACGTGAACTCATCCGAGCTAAATCATCTGCTGTGTGAGGAAATAACCGAGCTTCTTGCCGAAAACAATAACGAGTCCACGCTCGACGACTTCACCGTGCCCGAGGACCATAAGCCGCATGTGATAATGGTGGTGGGTGTTAACGGTGTGGGAAAGACCACCACGATAGGAAAACTCGCCGCTCAGTTCAAGAAAGCCGGCAACAAGGTTATGCTCGGAGCAGCCGACACGTTCCGTGCGGCGGCTGTGGAACAGCTTGATGTGTGGGGCGAAAGGGCAGGAGTGCCGGTGATAAAGCAGAAACTCGGCTCTGATCCGGCATCGGTGGCTTATGACACATTGCAGTCAGCCAAAGCAAATGACGTGGATGTGGTGATTATAGACACCGCAGGACGACTTCATAACAAGAAGGGGCTCATGGACGAGTTGACCAAAATAAAGAATGTGATGCAGAAAGTGGTTCCTGACGCACCCCATGAAGTGCTGTTGGTGCTTGACGGCTCCACAGGGCAAAACGCATTTGAGCAGGCGCGCCAGTTTGTGGCAGCGACCAAGGTCAACGAACTTGCTATAACCAAGCTTGACGGAACTGCTAAGGGCGGCGTTGTGATAGGAATCAGCGATCAGTTCAAGATTCCTGTTAAGTATATAGGTCTTGGTGAAGGCATAGACGATCTTCAAGTGTTCCATAAAAAAGAATTTGTAGAATCCTTATTCGGCAAAAAATAATAATGGCACGAAGAAAAGTTGATGTCCTTACACTGGGATGTTCAAAAAATCTTGTTGACAGCGAGCGATTGCTGTCAATGTTTTCTATAGCCGGTTTTGAAGTGTTCCACGAGCCGGAAAAACTTCACGGCGACATAGCGGTGGTCAACACTTGCGGATTTATAGGCGATGCCAAAGAGGAGTCGATAAATACTATCCTTGAGCTTGTGGAAGCTAAAAAGCGCGGCGATATATCATCCCTCTACGTAATGGGATGCCTTTCCCAGCGTTATAAAGCCGAACTTGAAAGCGAAATACCCGAAGTGGACGAATGGTACGGGAAGTTTAACTGGGATAAACTTGTCACCAACCTTTCAAAAAAACATCCCGGCGCAGCGAGTTATGACAGAGTGATAACTACGCCAAGACACCATGCTTATATAAAGATAGCGGAAGGATGTAACCGCTTTTGCTCATTCTGCGCTATACCTCTTATAACCGGGCGGTTCACTTCCCGCACAATCGAGGACATAGAGGATGAGGTAAAGACGCTTGTGGCTAACGGGGTAAAGGAATTCAATGTGATAGCCCAGGACTTGTCGAGCTACGGCACTGACTTGTACGGCGAACTGCGGCTTGCGGAGCTTGTTGACAGGCTTGCCGCAATCGAAGGCGTGCACTGGATTCGCCTTCACTATGCCTATCCGGCTCAGTTCCCGATGGATGTGCTTGATGTGATGGCGCGGCATGACAATGTGTGCTCTTATCTTGACATAGCCCTTCAGCATATAAATGACAAGGTGCTTTCCAATATGCGCCGGCACATAACCGGACAGCAAACACGTGAACTCCTTGCCGAGATACGCCGCCGAGTTCCCGGCATACACATACGCACCACGCTCATGGTGGGATTCCCCGGCGAGGGCGAAAAGGAATTTGATGAGCTTGTGGAGTTTGTCAAGGAGCAGCGGTTTGAACGCATGGGCGCATTTGCTTACTGCGAGGAAGACGACACTTTCGGAGCCAAGAATTTCAAAGACGAGATACCAGAGGATGTCAAGCAGGACCGGTTGAATAAACTCATGGCTGTGCAAGCCGACATAGCCCAGGAACTTAACGAACAAAAGATAGGCAGCCGCTATGAAGTCATCATAGACAGAGAGGATGCCGATTACTATGTGGGAAGAACCCAATGGGACTCCCCTGAAGTGGACCCTGAAGTATTGATTGAAAAAACTGTGAAACTGGAAAAGGGCAAGTTCTACAATGTGGAGATTACCGGAGTCCAGTTCTATGACCTTCTGGGTAAAATACTATAAACAGCCTGTCAGTATGCTTCTTGATTCTGAGATAACGCTTGCCTTAGAACTTTGTATACGCAATAACCTGTCATGTGCCATCGTTGCGCTTCCCGGCAGCGATAATGTGGAATTTTATGCCGACACTGCCGCTGTGCCGGTGGATATAGACTTGACAAAGGAGGATGTTTTCTTTTTCAATACCTACGGCAACCGATGGAAGCTTCCTTTAGGCATACCAAAAGGACTGTCAGCTGCCGATATAATAGACAAGTACGGCAAATCCTGCGGGGAGGAATCTAAAAGCCACTGTTCCGTGACCACTGAGAGTACTGACAGGGGGTATTACATAGAAAGCCTTAAACCGCTTATCGAAACTTTGAAGATGCGCGGCGGAAAAACTGTCATATCACGGGTGATATGCGGAAAGACCGAACGAAGTCTGGCGGAGATAGCCGAAAGATATTTTTCGGAATTCCCAAGCACATTCCGTGCCGTCTATTTCACTCCCGAGAGCGGAGGATGGTTAGTGGCATCGCCTGAGTTGCTGTTGGAAGCGAAAGCGGGCAAGGTGGAAACCATGTCGCTTGCCGGCACGAGAAAGTGTGAGACAAGGCATCACGACTGGGACAGGAAAAATGTGGAGGAACATGACTATGTGACCCGCTTTATAGCCGAATGCCTTGAGGATAAAGGCATAGCCGCGGAAATAGGGGAGGCTGAGGCGGTGAAATTCGGGAAGATTGAACATCTGTGCCACAGGATAAGAGGGGAGTATAAGGGCAAGGTCCTTCCTCTTATTCATTCGTTGTCGCCTACGCCTGCGCTTGCCGGAGAGCCGAGGAATGCGGCAATGGCTGAAATAGCGTTGATAGAGAAGCATGAGCGCAAGTGCTACGGCGGTTACATAGGCGTGCATAAAAATGACACCACAACAGCTTACGCCAACTTGCGGTGTCTTAATTTCTCAGGAAAGGATTATTGCATTTATGCCGGCGGCGGAATAACCCGTGATTCTGTGCCGGAAAAGGAGTGGGAGGAGACTGAGAATAAATCGGTGTACCTGCGTTCGCTGCTTTAATCGGTCCAGAGAACAACCTTTTCAGGCGATGAGGGTGCCACGGCTATCAACCGCTGGTTGCCTGAACCACGGAACCGGAGCCGGATATCACGTTGCGTTTCGATGAATGGTCCGTCGACCAGAACGTCCACATATCTAAGCAATTCTTTATACCCCGGTATCTGAAATAAATCCTCATACAGGAATCCGGTGTAGCACCATATAGTGAAACCTTCCTCTTTTATGGCACGTGCGAGGGGAACCAGTGCCGCAGCCTGATATAACGGGTCGCCTCCGGAGAATGTGACATTGAATCCGTTCTCCGCAATGACTTCCATTATTTCATCCACAGTCATCTCTTTTCCGCCGAGTGGATCCCATGACTGTGGATTGTGGCATCCGGGACAGCGGTGGTGGCATCCGGCAAAATATATTGAAGTCCGGAGCCCCGGTCCGTCGACCGAGGTTCCGGGCACTATATCGAGAACACGTAGTTTCATTATTATTTATGAACTATACGGTCATTGAGTTCGGCAAGTTTGGCATTGTTCCATCGGTCAGTAGTTCCCACGAGGTAACCGGTGATGCGCTGCAGCTTGTCGATGGCGTGGCTTCCACACTTGGGGCAGCATTCGAGATTGTCCTGCGCATCCTCATAGCCGCATGCCATGCAGCGGTTACGGTTGTGGTTGACCGAGCCGTACCCTATGTTGTACTTGTCCATGAGGTCCACGATGTCACTGATGGCTTCGGGGTTGTGGGTAGCGTCGCCGTCTATCTCCACATAGAATATGTGACCGCCTCTTGTCAGTTCGTGGTAGGGTGCCTCCACCTTGGCTTTGTGGCGCGGTGAGCAGTGGTAATACACCGGCACATGATTGGAGTTGGTGTAATAAATCCTGTCGGTTATGCCGGGGATAACACCGAAGGTCTTGCGGTCCTTCTTGGTGAATTTTCCTGACAGTCCTTCAGCCGGAGTGGCAAGCACGGAGAAGTTATGGTTGTATTTCTCGGAGAATTCATTGGCGCGGCTACGCATGTGGGAAACGATGCGCAGTCCCAGTGCCTGTGATGCCTCGTCCTCGCCATGGTGCTTGCCGGTAAGAGCCACAAGGCATTCGGCAAGCCCTATGAACCCTATGCCGAGAGTTCCCTGGTTGATTACGCTCTCGATGGTGTCGTTGGGCTTGAGGTTTTCGCATCCGTTCCAAAGCCGTGACATGAGCAGCGGGAACTGCTTTGACAAAGCTGTCTTCTGGAAGTTGAAGCGGTCATTGAGTTGACGCGCTGTGATTTCAAGCACTTCGTCGAGCTTGGAGAAGAATCGTGCTATGCGTTCTTCTTTGTCGATTATGCTCATGCATTCAAGAGCTATGCGCACGATATTTATGGTAGAGAAGCTCAAGTTGCCTCGCCCTATGGAGGTCTTTTCGCCGTAACGGTTCTCGAATACTCGTGTGCGGCATCCCATGGTGGCTACTTCGTAACGATAACGTTCGGGATCGTTTATGTCCCATTTTTCATGATAGTTGAAAGTAGCGTCGAGGTTCACGAAGTTGGGGAAGAAGCGGCGTGCAGTTACTTTACATGCGAGTTTGTACAAATCGTAGTTTCTGTCCCCGGGCAGATAGCTGACTCCGCGTTTTTTCTTCCATATCTGGATAGGGAAGATTGCCGTAGCGCCGTTGCCTACGCCTTCGTAGGTGGTGTTAAGGAGTTCACGGATTATGCAGCGTCCTTCGGCTGAGGTGTCGGTACCGTAGTTGATGGAACTGAACACTACTTGATTGCCGCCGCGGGAGTGGATGGTGTTCATGTTGTGGATGAACGCTTCCATTGCCTGGTGGACTCTGCCCACGGTTTTGTTTATGGCATGTTGTTTCACTCGTTCCTTTCCGGTCAGTCCGTCAAGCGGCTGCTTTACGTAGTCGGTTATTTCCACATCGTACAGGTCGGAATGGTCTTCGCCGAGAAGTGATTCTATTGTTTTCACCTCTTCTATATAGGACGAACGCACGTAAGGCGCGAGGTAGAAATCGAAAGCAGGGATAGCTTGACCGCCGTGCATCTCGTTTTGGGCGGTTTCGAGTGATATGCAGCCGATGATGCTTGCTGTCTCAATGCGCTTTGCGGGACGTGATTCGCCATGACCGGCTGAAAAACCGTACTTTAGGATGCGGTCGAGCGGATGCTGCACGCAAGTGAGGCTTTTGGTGGGGTAGTAGTCTTTATCATGAATGTGAAGGTAACCGTTTTTGACAGCTTCGCGTGCTTCGTGCGACAACAGGTAGTCGTCGACAAACGGTTTTGTGGTTTCGCTGGCAAACTTCATCATCATTCCTGCCGGAGAGTCGGTGT
The DNA here is from genome assembly GCA_001701065.1 of Bacteroidales bacterium GP4. Lineage (GTDB taxonomy): Bacteria > Bacteroidota > Bacteroidia > Bacteroidales > Muribaculaceae > Muribaculum. The sequence goes on along the minus strand of DAAL01000203.1, from coordinate 6,366 downwards.
TCATGTTGGCGTTTTCACGAGTTATGTCATTGTTTTTCGCCTCGATGATTTCCAGGAACATGTCACGTGTTTTTGCGCGTCGGGCTATGCTACGCTGGTCGCGGTAAGCTATGTAACGTTTAGCAACTTCCTTGCGGGGGCTTTTCATCAGTTCCACTTCCACGCGGTCCTGAATTTCCTCTACTGTCATTCGCTCACTTCCGGTCATGCTTATGCGGTCAGTGATTTTATGTATTAATGCTTCGTCTTCACCCATTTCGGTTTGAAGCATTGCCTTACGGATTGCGGCTTTAATTTTTTCGTCATTATAGCCCACAACGCGTCCGTCGCGCTTTACTACGGTTTGTATCATGATAAAGTGTTAAAATTAAATGTCGAGTTAATGTAGTAGGTAACCGAATACCCCAAATCATTCAACGCACAAAGCTACATAGAGTTTTCCTAAATAACAAATTTTTTATCAATAATTTATTAACAAATTTCCGTTTTGGATAACTTTTTGACTGATTTAAAAAGTTAAGCATTTGGATTCTAATGAATTAAAAATATTTTTGGAAAACTTTGTTGTGGGTGTAGCGTTCTTTAGTTTTGCATTATTGCGTTTTGTGCGGATTTTGGCGCACCGAATTGTGCTAATCGTGATGTCGTTCAAGGGCAAGAAGATATTCTTTTGCGTGAAGCCCTCCGGCATATCCTGTCAGTGAGTGATTGCTGCCTATAACACGGTGACAGGGAGTGAATATTGATATTGCGTTTGCTCTGTTGGCATTGGCGACTGCGCGTACAGCCTTAGGCATTTCTATGCTTTTTGCAACCCATCCGTAAGATACCGTTTCGCCGTAGGGGATTTTCAATAATTCATTCCACACAGTTTTTTGAAAGTCAGTACCGGCAAATAATAACGGGATGTCAAAATTGCGTCGAGTTCCTGCAAAGTACTCCTTAAGTTGGGAAATCGCTTGTACTATCACCGGTGATGCACCATCTTTATATTCTGCGCCAAGATGCCGTTTCAAGCGATTTGCCACATGATAGCGTAGCCCCCAGTCGCATAAACAGAGCTTGTCGCCCAACGCTCCGAGCCATAGCTCACCACAAGGCGACATGTACCTGTCCACAATGATAGTATTCCCTTTCATAAAAATCTTTGTAAGATTTTTTGTTTTATAAACCGACTTTATAAAGGTCAGTCTGTTGCTTTCGATTCGTCTTTGCACCATGGACGCAAGATAAGTCTGTCAGTTTCAATCATTTCTAAAATAGACATAGTTCTATTTTCTTTTTATGGTCTGACATTTCCATTTTGTCATTTCTTCGGCAAAAGCCTGTTCGCCATGTTCACGGATGTATCGGATACATGCAGGACGGTCAGATTTGAACAGAAAAGCGAATATCTTACCTATGAAATTGGAGTATATTTTGCACTCAGCCACATCATTGGGGCATTCGGCGCATGAATGGAAGCCATGGATGTTGACGCACGATCGGATTTTGCACCAAGTCGCCTTTTCGTTTTTGTGGCAACCGGGGCATTTTTCAGATAGGTATTTGCGGCATGCGCCACAGTAGAGACCGCACGCCGCAATAAGCTCTTTGTTTGCTTCGATGCTTTTCATCTAAAAAATGATTATAGTGTTACATAAGCAAATTCATGGTCAATCCATATAGTAGCGTCCATGCCCACGAAACGAAGCAACACATAGTTAGGATCGGTGGGTCCGCCCGGAAAATGATTTATATACCAATCCTGCCATTTTTCTTTGCGAATCTTGTCATCATCGATAATTTCCACTGAGCCACGCAGGCAAACACTTGATCCGCCTTTATCGTAGCATAAACCGGCTTTAGGATTACGCTTGAAGTCAGCAACTTTCACTGAGACGGCACCCGTTGCCATCCATACTGTGTTGCAGCCTTCAGTATCGCCTTTCGCCATAGGCACAGGGCGCGGAAAACCATCACTGTTGACCGATGCTATTGTCACAGTAGTGCATTCCGCAAGAAGTTTTTCCGCTTTCTTTATGAGATTGGAATTGCTGCATTCTTTCCAACGTTTGAGATTGGGAAAAAATTGGCGCATCATTTCTTTCGCCTGTTCTTTAGTCAAGTTCTGTCCTGATTGGCGGTTTATCTCGTCGGTGAACTGTGCGCAGTGGTCAATCATCTGCTCCATGGTCATGTCCTGAGTGAACTTGCCATCCTTGTAGCAATAGATGCAATAATCCTCATTGTGCGTACCGTCGGCATTCGTGCCGAGGATTTCGTTGGTAAGCGGCATTCCGCAACTCTGACAAAATTTCATTTTCATTGTCATTCTTCATTTTTGCCCGTTAGTCCGTGAGGGCAGGTTATTAAAAGCAAAAGCGTGGACCGTCTATGCCACGTTCTCGACTTACAAGATAGCATACCGCTTCTATAAAGGATAGAAATTACTCTATCCACACGCAAAGTTAATAAAAGTTATGTAATCTCAACCATTCCCACGCAAAATTCAGCATATTATCATCTCATGAATATTCGCGGTATATCGGCTTTTCGCAACGGTATAGATGATCTGGTTAACAAACGCCCAATATTACTGCCATTTGTGGGAGTAATATTGGGCGTGTCTTGTAAATGCTTGATATTTAAGCTTCTTGGCGGAAAAGCAGGGATTCGAACCCTGGGTACCCGTAAGGGTACAACGGTTTTCGAGACCGTCCCGATCGACCACTCCGGCACTTTTCCAAGAGGTGTTGATGAAATTACGCCACAAAATTACAACAAGTTTTTGGTGTGGCAATGCTTTGCGCCAAAAAAATTGCAGGGTCAGCGTAATAATCGTAGGCTGACCCTGCAAAATGTATGGGTTGATTAATCAAGAACGATTACGAAACCACCGTTCTGAGGTACTTTGAACTTCACGATAGATGATGTTCCGGGATTTATGCGTTCAACCTGGATCTTCATAGGGGAGATGTCCCTGTAAAGTTTTCCGCTGATTTCCGATGGATTTATAATCCAGTCATCTGAAGTGGAGCCTTGGGCTGAGTTGCGCTTGGCGGTAACTGTTCCATGTTCAGGAACTCCAGTTAAGTGAGAAAGGTCTATTGCGATATCCTTAGTTCCCGGTTCGGCGTTCACGCCGGCTATATACCACTTGCCTGCGTGCTTGCGTGCTATTACGGCGTATTTTCCGGGATAGCCGTCAATGAATTTTGTGTCATCCCAAGTGGTTGGCACATTTTTCATGAATTCTATGACTTCGGCGGGAGCGTCGTTAAGATTGTTGGGGGCAAGTGCAAAGTTCTGCACTGGGTTCTGGAACAGAATGGAAGTGGCGAGTTGGAATGCGTCGCCGGTCTTGCGTGTGGTGCCTCCGTTGTTGTCACGGTTAAGGCGACGGTTCAAGACTGTGCCGCCGTATTCCATGACTCCCACCGCATTGCGTATAAACGGATGCAGCGATGCTGAGAATGCTTCAATGTCACAATGATGCTGGTCGAAAACAAGGTTCTCCGATGCAAGCACTGCCTCACTTCCCACATAGTTGGGGTACATGCGTTCCCATCCTCGCGGCAATGTGCAGCCGTGGAATATCACATCTATATCATAGTCGGCTGCGTCGCTGAGGATGTCCTCGTAAAGGCGCATTGTTTCCTGCTTGTCGCCACCGAAGAAGTCCACCTTTATGTTGTGAACTCCGAGTTCCTTAAGCCACTGCATCTCTTTTTTGCGTACTATGGGGCGGTCCATCAAATTAGTGGGGCCTTGCACGATGTCGTTCCAATGACCGCTTGAAGAGTACCACACAATCAGGTTTACGCCTTTGGAGTGTGCGTAATCAGCAAGTTGTTTCATCCCTTCGCGACCAATGTTGGTGTCCCACCAGTTGTCCACAAGCACATTTTCATATCCCATGTCGGCGGCAAAGTCAATATAGGTTTTTTGGTCCTCAAAATTTATGCTCGGGTCTTGCCAGAGAATCCAGCTCCAAGTGCCGCGTCCCGGTCGTGCCGGACGGGTGGTTGTGTATAGAGGTGATGTAACATCCCAAGGAATGGTAGTTTCTACGATGGGAGCAAGGTCAGCACCCAGGGTGATTGTTCGCCACGGCGTTTTTCCCGGAAGGGCTATGCCGGGTGCCGCTGAACCGTTGCCGTTGTTTTCTTCCGGCATTGGATAGGCTATGGTGTATCCTCCGCCTTTGAAATCACTCAGATGAGATCCGCAGTAATAGCCGTCCACTCCCGATTCGGACAAGAGGGCCCATCCGTTGTCGCCGATGCGGAACAACGCAGGGAATGTGTAGCCGTGACCAAACTGTGACGGGGTGTTTAGCGGAGCATCGGCGGTGTAGAATTCTTCGTAGCTTGGTTTTGTGCGTTTCCATCCCACCATTGCGTTGCTCTGCGGAGTCAGAAACGAAGTTGTCCCTTCAGAGAAACGGAAGCCGGTCATTTCTTCGTTCACAATCATGCTGCCTGTTTCGCCTTGGCGTGGGATGATGTACCTGAATGCCACGTCGTTGTCAGCCACGTGCCATTCCACATCCATCTTCTGTCCTTTGGCGTTTTCAAAAGAAGTTATTGCTGAAGTGGCTTTCACATCGATAGAACTCTTCTTTATCTTATCTTGATTATAAGAATACTCTTTTTCTTTTACCGATGATTCTTTCTGAATCATCTCGGACGAGAAGTCGCCTATGTTGGAATTGAATCCGAGAGGGGACTGTGTAATCATTGTTTTCCCGTCAAGCTTGATGGAATACACCGGTTTGCCGTTTACGACATCGGTGGTTACAATGAGTTTACCGTTAGGGCTTTTAATGTCGACCGGAGTTGCCGACAAGGATAATCCTAAAGCCAATGTCAGCGTAGCCGAAATGAAATGTTTATGCATTGATACTGATATTTTGGTTAATAATGACCTGATTTAAATCGAGAAAAATATACTCAATATACAATTCCTCAGTACAAAAATAATAAAAACTATTAAAAATGTAAAATATATCGATGCAAATGTGCTTAAAGCGTCTTTTTTTAACTAACTTTGAACCGATTTAACTAATATCTAAAGATAAATTGTCATGACACATTTCTATTATTATTTTTTAGCGGCGGCAATGGGATTGTCAGCTACGGCAATGAATGCCGAGTCCATTTCGTCGCCTGACGGGAATCTTGTCTTGAATGTCGATGTTACCGCCACGGGAGAGCCGGAGTATTCATTGACTTTTAAGGATAAGGAAGTAATAAAACCGAGTAAGTTGGGTTTTGTGTTGAAAAATGCCGAGAATCTACAATCGGGATTCACAATAATCGGAGTTGATACCCTCACTGTCGATGAAACATGGCAGCCGGTGTGGGGCGAAGAATCCTCAATCCGTAACCACTATAAAGAGATGTTGGTGCATCTTGACCAAAAGAACACTGACCGAAAGATGGATGTGCGATTCAGGCTGTTCAACGATGGAGTAGGGTTCCACTACGAGTTCCCCATGCAGAAGAATTTGAGCTACTTCGTGATCAGCGACGAGGTGACTGAGTTTGCCATGAGCGGTGATCATGAGGCTTATTGGATTCCCGGCGATTATGACACACAGGAGTATAATTACACCAAATCGCGTCTGAGTGAAATCCGCGGTCTTTTTCCCTCGAAAGTCAACCCCGACAATGCCTCCACCACACCCTTCTCACCTACAGGTGTGCAGACGGCTCTTCAACTCAAAACCGACGATGGCATTTATCTGAATATCCACGAGGCTGCCACGGTCGATTATCCGACCATGCATCTCAACCTCAATGACACAACCATGACTTTCACCTCATGGCTCACACCCGACAATCAGGGGCGCAAAGGATATATGCAGACTCCGGCCAAATCCCCCTGGCGTTCGGTGATAATCACCGATGATGCCCGCGACATCCTTGCGTCGCGTCTGGTCTACAATCTCAATGACCCGACTGACTACGAGGACACATCCTGGATCAAGCCAGTGAAGTATATCGGGGTCTGGTGGGAAATGATTTCCGGAGCCGGCACATGGAACTATACCGATGATGTTTATTCCGTGAAACTTGGAGAAACTGACTATTCAAAAACAAAACCGAATGGAAGACACAGCGCCAACTCGGAAAATGTGAAACGCTATATTGACTTCGCTGCCGAGCATGGTTTTGACCA
>DAAL01000203.1:0-190 GCA_001701065.1 Bacteroidales bacterium GP4 | reverse complement strand
GGCTGGAATGAAGGCTGGGAAGACTGGTTCGGGCAATCTAAAGACTTTGTCTTTGACTTTGTAACACCATATCCTGACTTTGACCTGAAGGCTCTCAATGAATACGCCCACAAAAAGGGTGTGAAGCTTATGATGCATCATGAGACCTCCTCTTCTGTACGCAACTATGAACGCAACATGGAAGAGGCTT
>DAAL01000217.1:12685-13481 GCA_001701065.1 Bacteroidales bacterium GP4 | reverse complement strand
AGTGGAGAATTGATATCACCACGGCGAGCGCCGCCGCCACCTTTCTGGCGACCAAGCTTGCGGGTAGAACCCGAAACTTCGCTGCGTTCTTTTGATTTGTGAGTACCCTGACGCTGGTTAGCGAGGTACTGCTTCACATCGAGATAAACGGCGTGCTCGTTTGCATCTACTGCAAAAACTTCGTCGCTGAGCTGTGCTTTGCGACCGGTGTCTTCACCTTTGATATTGTAAATTGCGACTTCCATTATTTCTCAATTAAAACGATTGAACCTTTACTTCCGGGAATCGAGCCCTTGATCATGAGCAGATTGTGTTCGGGCAGAATCTTCACGACCTGAAGGTTCTGGACGGTCACTTTCTTATTGCCCATCTGGCCGGCCATGCGCATGCCTTTGAACACCTTTGCGGGGTAAGAGCAGGCACCGATTGAACCGGGCTTGCGGAGACGGTTGTGCTGACCGTGGGTAGCTTGACCTACACCACCAAAACCATGACGTTTTACAACACCTTGGTAGCCTTTACCCTTGGATGTTCCCACGATGTCCACAAAGTCAGCTTCGCTGAAGAAGTCGACCTTGATAGTGTCACCAAGGTTGTACTCACCATCAAATCCTTTGAACTCGGCCAAGTGTCGCTTGGGAGTTACACCGGCTTTCTTGAAGTGACCCTGCATAGGCTGTGTGGTGTGCTTCTCCTTTTTGTCCTCGAAACCGAGCTGGATAGCATCATAGCCGTCTTTTTCAGCGGTCTTAACCTGAGTAACTACACAAGGACCTACTTCGATAACAGTGCACGG